>JAHFUH010000011.1 GCA_023265215.1 Acidobacteriota bacterium | reverse complement strand
GTTGAATTCCTCAGGCGCGGGCTTTAACATGAACGCATGCCAGCTAAGATCAAGCCTACAACCGGCATACCGGAAGTGGATAAAGCCATCGGCGGGGTGATCGCAGGCGATAACCTCGTGTGGGAAATTGATTCCGGCGTGGCGGGAGATCATTTTATTTCACGTTTCGTTGCCGCATGCGAAAAGGGGAACGTTCCGGTCGTTTATGTAAGCTTCAACCGCTCGCCTCAAACGATCGCATCGAAGTATGCCAAGCTTATGTCCCCCGGGCGGTTTTCGCTGATTGACTGTTTTTCGTCCGGCAAAGGCAACTCCGACGAGATGTTCCTGAAATTTTTCGACGATCCTGTGCGCGACGCCGTTCATGCCCCCGTCCACATTGCCGATCCCGCCGACCCTTCCCGTCTTGAGCAGGCTTTGATTGAAGTGGGGACGCGCGGCGGCCAATCGGCGAACTACGTTTTTGACTCCCTTACCGGTATGCTGGATCTCTGGGGGGACGAAAACAGGATTGTGCGCCTGTTCGGCCATCTCTGCCCCAGGCTGTACGACCTTTCCACTCTTGCTTACTGGCTGATCGAAACCCAAGCCCACAGCGAAGCATTTCTGGCTAAGGTGCGGCACATTACCCAGGTTGTTATGGAAATTTCGCTCTCGAACGGGCAGCGCGCCCTTACCGTGCACAAGGCCGCGGGACGAAGCGCGGCGATAGGCGTGCCGCAGCCGCTGGATCTTGACGAGGGATTCGTTGCGCAGGACGGCGAGATGATCGAAGTCCGGGACCTCGACCGGCTGACCCGGAGGGGAGAAGAACTGCGCCGGACCTATCGCGTCGACAGCATTGTCGGCGGCAGCGCGGCTATCCGGCGCCTGCTTGGCGTGGCGGCAACTGCTGCCCGGTCCCGATCCTCGGTGCTGATAACTGGAGAGACCGGCACAGGCAAAGAACTGATCGCGAATGTCGTGCACTACAACAGCGACCGCGCCGCCGGCCCGCTGGTTAAGGTCAATTGCGGCGCTTTGCCTGAAACGCTGCTCGAAACAGAGCTGTTCGGCCACGTGAAAGGCGCATTTACCGGGGCAGTGCGCGATTACGAAGGCAGGTTCAGGGCTGCCGAAGGCGGCACCCTTTTCCTGGACGAAGTCAGCGAAATGAGCCCGCGGCTGCAGGTGAAGCTTCTTCGGGTCCTGCAGGAGCGCCAGCTGGAGCCGGTAGGGTCAAGCCGGACCCTGGCTGTGGACGTCCGCATCGTGGCTGCAACCGGCCGTGACCTGCGCTCTGAAATCAAAGCCGGAAGGTTCCGGCATGATCTGTTTTACCGGCTGAACGTAATCCCCATCCAACTCCCTCCGCTGAGCGAGCGCCGTGAAGACATCCCGCTGCTGGTGGACCATTTCCTGGAAAAATACAACCGGGAAGCCGGCCGCCAGGTCACGGTCGTGCCGCGAGAAACTTTGGACGCCCTGCTGGCACATTCCTGGCCCGGAAATGTTCGGGAACTGGAAAACTGCATTGAACGCGCCGTCGTGATGAGTCCCGACAACACTGTCTCTCTCGATCTCCTTCCTGAGGAAATCCGGGAAAGTACTCCTCCGTCTCCCGCGATCGCTGATTCGAGCGCCGCCCTGGATCCCAAATCGGAGCTTCGCCAGGCGGTTATCCGGTTTCTTGCAGGACGAAGCAATCCAGCAGGGATTCGGGACACCCTGATAGAAACAGTCGAGGAAACTCTCCTGCGTTACCTTGTGGAATCGAGTCAATACAGCCAAAGGGAACTGGCAGATCTTCTCAACCTAAGCCGCGTGACTCTCCGAAAAAAACTGGACCACTACGGGATTTTGTAGACAGCGGTTTTTCGTACCGGACGCGGAATACACGGACGACGCGGAAGGACGCTGGTAATATATTGGCCCATGGTAAACAAAATGGACCATTTTAAAATCCACACCGATTTTATAGATATGAAATAATATTTCATAATATTGATAAACATCTGCAACATAATTTGATAAAATGAAGGATGTTTTTATCTTAAAAATTTCCCCATTGGCATATTTTTTGCTATAGCCATAGGGTTGTTTTTTAACCTTAGGGGAAAGGATTAAACTTATGGCTGAAATGCCAAAGTATTACGGTCTTTGTGAAACATGTGAGCATGACCCCACCTGCATGCTCAGGCGAAGCACTAAACTCGAAATTATTCAGTGCGAAGAATTTTCGGTTCAGCCTTTTGCCCAGAAACCGTCTGTTTCCGAAGGTAGGGTGGCAATGGATCCCAAGGACGCGGCCGGCATGGGTTTATGCGCCAATTGCCTGCATGTGGAAAATTGCGGATTCCCGAATGCGCGCTGCGGCGTGCTGCAGTGTGAGGAATACCAGCTGGATGCGGATGGTACTGTTCTGCCTCGGACTGATTGCTCCGAGTCGGCAGCATAGAAATTCAGGAGGGTAGGTGGAAAGCATTTCCGGCGTTACCGTTTTTATTTGCGCCAATTGTGCGCGGCCTGGCAAGGAGTTGTCTTCTGCCGGGCGGGCGCGGCCCAGTGTCCCCGATTTCAACTGGCCCGGCAATTTTCAGCAGGTGGTTGTTCCGTGCACGGGCCGTCTTCAGCCTGAGCATGTCCTGAGGGCGTTTGAGTCGGGGGCGAGCATTGTTTCGGTGGTTGCCTGCCAGGAAGACAACTGCCATTACATAGAGGGGAGCAGGCGCTGCGCGCGCCGGGTGGATTACATCCGGTCGATCCTGAAAGAGATCGGGCTGGGTGATGAGCGTTTGTTGCTCTCGTATCTTCCGGGTTCTGCCGCTGAGGATCTGGCGCTGGCTGCGCATAGAAAGCCTGGGACGAACGGATCGGAGTCACTGAACAGCCAGTTGGAGGCTATTCGTGATCAGGTGCTTCAGGCTCTTCAGACTTTTCCTTCCAGTCCCCTTCAGACGCAAGGGGATTTATTGCAGGAGGGAAAATGAACAGCTTTGCACAGGCGTTGAATTCCAACCGCCTAATATTGACGGCTGAATGCCTGCCCCCTCGCGGTTCTGATTTCAAGGCCGTCCGGAATCTTTCGTCTGCGCTCCCTTCGGGTCTCGACGCCATTGTGATTGCGGACAATCCTGATGAAATTCGCAGTTCGGCATTTTCAACGGCTCGGATCCTGCGAAATGCGGGCCATACTGGCATTGTATTATCGATGGCGACCCGCGATCGCAATCGACTTGCGCTTTTAAGCGATGCTTTGGGAGCAGCAGCTCTGGATTTTTCCGCGATCCTCTGCATGAGCGGGCAGCATCAATCGATGGGCGTTTGCCCGCAGGCTGCAGCGGCGAATGACCTGGATTCGGTTCAATTCACTCAGGCTTTAAAGAGAATGATTCTTGACGGATCGGCATTCGACGGCAAAGAAATTGAGCCAAAGCTGAAGTTCCAGGTTGGAGCAGTGGCTCATCCTTATTTGCGTCCGATGGATCTGAATCTTCTCCGGTTTAAAAAGAAGATTGTGGCAGGGGCGGATTTTGTCATAACTCAAGCCGTATTCGACCTCGAAGGTTTTTGCCTGTGGATGGATGAGGTGCGCGCGGCCGGCCTTGATAGGCGGACTGCGATTATCGCCAGTGTATTGCCGCTAACCGGCGTGGCTCAAGCCAAAGCCCTGCAGCAGAGCCAGATGTATGGACCGATCGCAGAGCATGTCATCGATCGGATCGGCAATGCGGCAGACGAGGCTCAGGAGGGCGCGGCTATAGCTTCGGATATGGCCGCACGGCTGAAGGAAGTTGCCGGAGTTCGTGGGATTCATATTCTCAGCGGGGGTTGCGAGTCAACCGCTGCGATTGTTTTAGGCCGGATTGCGAAATAGCGAAGCGTCCTCTATTTTCATCTTCACCGCAGAGACGCGGAGGACGCCGAGATCGCAGAGATTAATATAAAAATTCCTCTGCGCCCTTTGCGTTCTCAGCGTCTCTGCGGTGAGTGCTTATAGCAGAAAGTAAAATATGCCTGACCGATACCATATCCATACAGTCCCAACTCCCGGCCGGTTTTACCGGATCGGCAAATTCGGAGGCGTCGACTGGCGCGAGGATTGCTCGCGTTGCAGCAACTGCGTGAAGCCCCGATGCAATTACGACGTCTACAAACACGAGTCGGCTCACAACCGGGATCCTCTCGCAGCCACCCAGACCCTGTACGAGTGCAAAGCCTGCCTTTCCTGCGTTCAGGGCTGCACCAAAGGTTTGCTGAGCCTTTCCGTGAATCCGGAATTTCTGGAAATGGGTGATGAGTATTGGAAGCCGGACATTCTCTCCAGCACATGGACGCAAGCCGACTCGGGAAAAATTCCAGTGTCGGGCGCCGGCTATCGAGGCCCCTTTCACGGGCCCGGATTTGATTCCATCTGGACGGACATGTCGGAAATCGTCCGGCCGACGCGCGATGGCATTCACGGCCGTGAATATATTTCCACATCTGTCGACATTGGTCCAAAGCCGATGCGGCTGAGCTTTACTCCGGAAGGCGGGATGCTTACCCCGGTCCTAAACCTGGTGGAAGTCCAGGTTCCGGCAATCCTGGACATTCCGCAATGGCCCACCCATCAATTTGAGCTTGCCCACAGTCGCGCTTTGGCTGCAAAAGAGCTGAAGACATTTGCCGTGATGTTTGCGAAGGAAGCCGCGCGCCTGCAGCCGGAACTCCTGCCTTCGGTTATTCCAATTTTTGCCGGCGACGACATTCCGGATTTCAGCAATGTGATCCACAGCGCCAGTCCGATGATTCAATTGCTCGACGGCCCGGAGATTCTGGGCACGGCAAACCGGATACGGAGCATGCGTCCGGAGGCGATCCTCTCTGTCCGGGCGGCGATTGGTCCCAAGTCTGCTGAACGCATCATCGAGCTGTCGGGGAGCGGGTTGAAAGTGTTTCATTTGTGCGCCGATCTGCACGGACGCGATTTGTCGGGACGCCATATCAAGGATGCGCTGCGCGAGATTCACACGCGTCTTGTTGACAGCGGGCTGCGAGATGAAATCACGCTGATAATTTCAGGGGGCATTGCGCTGGCCGAACACATGGCCAAGGCGATTATCTGTGGCGCCGATCTTGTGACAGCGGATACCGCTTTGCTGGTTGCGCTCGGCTGCAGGGTGTGCCGCGGCGGACATTCGCCGGCCGGTTGTCCCGTCGGGATTGATTCCATGGACAGCGAATATGCGGCCCAGAGAATAGTGAACCTGATTGGCGCATGGCACAGCCAATTGATTGAAGTTCTTGGAGCCATGGGCATCCGCGAGGTGCGCCGGCTGCGCGGCGAAATGGGCCGAGCAATTTTCATGGAAGAAATTGAGAAGGAATCATTCGGAGATCTGATTCGAGTGCCGCAGGAACAGGCATGTGCATGATTTGAAATATGGATAGCAGGTTTTTCCTCTGGCGAGTCGAGCCTGTTATCCATAGTCCTTACAGGGCCCCCTGGCGCCGGGCAATTTTTGTTGCCCGGGGCCATTTCTCCACGCCAAGGGGTTGCTCCTCCCGAAATAGGGGGTGGAGGATTGGCCGGGGCTCTGTAAGGGCAAATGCATACGGATCCTTTTAACATAGGTGATGCATGACCACAACCACAGCAATTAAGTCCGATCTGGAAATTCAGGAAGAAGCGCTGCCGCAAAGGCCGGGCCACAGCGATTGGCCGCAGGAGGATATCGAACGGAAAATCCGGCCTGTGCCTGAGCGATACCGCAATGCGATCGGAAAGTACAAAATCGACCGGCTGGCCAAATGCATTTCTTGCGGCCGTTGCGTTGAAGTGTGCGGATACGGCGTGCACGTCAAGCCGGAGGGGTACGCCTTAATGTCGCGGCCTCAGGATTACCTTTGCATCGGCCCGGCTTGCACAGAGGCCGGCAGCGACTGCATCAGCCAGTGTCCGCAAAAAGCGCTGGTCATGAGCCTGAATCCCAATGTTGAGTGCTTTGGAGATCCGCGCTGGTCCAGCGATCTGATCCTGTCCACATGGCATGAAGCGGAGACCGGGCACACTCCGCCTTCGCATCTGGAGTTCAGACACGGTGCTTCTGGGGGAGGGTTTGACCAGATCCGGTTTAAGTTTGAAATTCCCGGGCTGGATGGAGGCGGATCGCGGGTTGCAGCCGAAGCGATTGATACGGGGTTGGATCTGAATCGCCGTGAGGATGGCCGGCCGCAGATTCACATCGACATACCGGTCTATGGCGGGGGAATGAGCTTCGGGTCCGTCAGCATTCACACGATTCTTGCAAAAGCCCGGGCTGCGGTTGCATGGAACAGCTTCAGCTGCACTGGGGAGGGGGGGTATCCCGACAGGCTCATGCCTTATGACGACCACATGATCACCCAAGTTGCAACCGGTCTTTTCGGCGTACGCGAGGAGACGATTCAGCGCGTGAGGATTGTGGAATTCAAATATGCCCAGGGTGCCAAACCGGGGCTCGGCGGACATCTGCTGGGCGACAAGAACACTCCGGCGGTTGCGCGAATGCGAGGGGCAGTTCCCGGAAATGCATTGTTCAGTCCTTTTCCATTCCACAGCGTTTACAGCGTGGAAGATCACAAAAAGCACCTGGACTGGATCAAGGAAGTCAATCCCAGGTGCCTGGTGAGCGTGAAGGTATCAACACCTACCGATGTAGACATGGTTGCGGTGGGAAGCTATTACGCCGGTGCTCACATCATTCACCTGGACGGCAGCTATGGAGGTACGGGCGCGGCGCCGGACATTGCGAAGAAAAATATTGCAATGCCCATCGAGTTCGCCATTCCCAAGGTGCATAAGTTTCTGGTCGCTGAGGGCATCCGGGAGAAGATTACGCTGATAGCCTCCGGCGGGATCCGCACGGCCTACGATGCGCTCAAAGCAATTGCGCTGGGAGCCGATGGGGTCGTGATCGGCACGGCGGAGATGGTGGCGCTTGGCTGCGTGCGCTGCGCCTGCTGCGAAAGTGGCAGAGGCTGCCCGCGCGGAATTGCGTCGACTGATCCCGAACTGATGGATTTGATGGGCCTCGAGTGGGCGACCCAGAGATTGATTAACCTGCAGAATGCCTGGCACGAACAGATGATTGGTGTGTTGAGCCGGCTCGGAGTGTCGTCAATCCGCGAACTGCGCGGCCGCAGCGACGTCCTTTGTTACTTGGAGTAGTACTCGGAGATCTGAGTAATGGAGGTCCGAAGGACCGGTAATAAATAGGCCCGGCCGTGAGGCCGGGAAATGGGGCCGCAATAGAAATGAGCGCCGAAGGTGCGACACCGGCAGATTCTTAGAGTGCCGCACCTTCGGTGCTCATTTTCATCGCCAGGCTAATCCCGACCTGACGGTCGGGTCTATTAATTGCCGGCCCTTCGGGCCTAAAAATTGAATTCATGATCGATGGAAACAATAACGTGAACGAAATTGCCGAACGATTGCTTGCGACGAGGTCACAAATCTATTCCGGGCGCGACTTGCGTCTTCCGAAGGCAGCTGAAGAGGGGGGATGCGGTGTTACCGGTTTCGCCTGCACCGTGCCGCTGGCGGGACGGTTCATCTACGAGCCGTCCGTTCAGATGCAGAACCGGGGCAACGGCAAGGGCGGAGGCATTGCCGCCGTCGGTCTGACACCTGAGCAGATGGGCGTGCCTCGCGAAGTTTTGAATGATTATTATCTTCTCCAGATCGCCCTGCTGGACCCGGCTTGCCACGCTGAACTTGAGCGCAAATACATACTGCCTAATTTTGAAGTGGCATTGTCGACCAGGCAGCCTCATATCGATGACTACCGGGATCTTCCCGGCCTGGAGGTTTGCCCGCCGGACGTTCACCGTTATATCGTTCGTGTGAAGACCGAGGTCCTGAAAAAATTTGCCGAACAGACGGGGCTGGGGAGCCTTTCGCCTCGGGATCTGGAGGACGAATTCATCTGGCGGAATTCCTACAGTCTGAACGATGAATTCTACACATCCCTCGGAGAAAAGCGCGCCTTCGTGCTATCGCACGGCCGAGACCTGCTCGTTTTCAAAATGGTCGGCTACGCCGAGCAGAATGTTGAGTATTATCAACTCCAGGATTTCAAGGCGCATGCGTGGATCGCGCACCAACGCTACCCCACCAAGGGACGCGTCTGGCACCCGGGCGGGGCTCATCCATTCGTGGGGGTAAACGAAGCCCTGGTGCACAATGGTGATTTCGCCAACTACTATTCCGTCTGCGAATATCTGAAGCAGCGCAACATTCGCCAGCAGTTTCTTACCGATACCGAGGTTTCGGTCCAGTTGTTTGATTTATGGGATCGGGTTTACAAATACCCGCTGGAATACATCATCGAAGCGCTGGCGCCCACGACTGAGCTGGATTTTGATCAGTTGCCCCCGGAAAAACAGACAATCTACCGGCAAATTCAGGCAACCCACATGCATGCCTCGCCTGACGGCCCATGGTTTTTCATTATTGCACGCAGCCAGCCGGACAAGGGAAAAGTCCAGCTGCTTGGCATCACCGACACGGCAATGCTGCGCCCGCAGGTTTTTGCGCTTTCCGACGACGGGGAGGTGCAGATCGGCCTGATCTGCTCCGAGAAGCAGGCTATCGACGCCACTTTGAGAAGCCTTGCCCGGGAAGATCCGCGCTTCTGTCCAGTGGCCGACAAGTATTGGAACGCGCGCGGCGGCTCAAGCACGGACGGAGGGGCTTTTATCTTCAGCGTGGATTCGCAGAATGGCGGAAAAAAGCTCACGTGCACCGACAAATTCGGCCGGCCGGTTGCGCTCGACTCCGGCACAGTCCGTTGCGATCTTGGAGTTGTTCAAGTATATGACAAGAATACCGCTGATCCGCTGAAAGAGCTTGTAAACCAATGGCTGCAGAAAGGAAATGTGGAGAGCCTCTTCACATATGCGATGGATCTGCCTTCCTGGTCCGCCGGCGACCTGCAGCGGTTTTGCAAACTGGTAGTCCGGGGCGCGGATAATGCGAAATCCCGATCCACCGCTATCGAAGTGCTGACCATGCTGCATGATCGGCGCTTCTACACGGGCGACAAGCGCGGCGCCACGGTGATCCGGGTTGCGGAAGACGCGCTTGAAGAGCTGCTGGACGGCGCCCCGCTTTTTGGCGAGCCGGTGAGCCGCTTCTGGCGCCGGGTAAACTGGGCTACGCGTGATCGGTTGGCGGGTCCGAGGGCGGGAGAAGAAATCTTGATCATCGATGCGCAGGGCTTCCCGCCGGAAGGGGACGATTGCGACGCCGTTCTTCTCCGGAAGGCTTACCAGGCGGGCTGGAAGAGATTCATTGTTTACCGCCTGAGAGGTCAGCGATTTCACGGAGCCGGCCTTGGTGCGGAAACAAACGACGTTCGCATTGACCTGTATGGTTCCAACGGGGACTACACCGCGAGCGGAATGGATGGCCTTCAGATATGCATTCATGGAAATGCGCAAGATCAGGTCGCCCAGATTGCCAAAAGCGGCAGGCTTGTGATTCACGGCGATGTCGGCCAGACGTTTATGTACGGGGCCAAGGGCGGGGAAGTGTACGTTTTGGGCAACGCTGCCGGCCGGCCGCTGATCAATGCCGTCGGGCGGCCGCGCGTGGTCATTAACGGAACGTGCCTGGATTTTCTGGCGGAATCCTTCATGGCGGGCGACCCGTTGGCAGGGGGTGGTTTTGTAATCCTGAACGGCGTCGAATTCGACCAGCGCGGCCGCATGAAACCCCAGCAGGCGCCTTATCCCGGCAGCAACCTTTTTTCGCTGGCCAGCGGGGGCGCGATTTACATTCGCGATCCGCGCCGACAGGTAGTGGAACGGCAATTGAACGGCGGAGTTTTTTCGGACCTGAGCGACAAGGACTGGCGGCTGATCCGTCCTTATCTGGTCGAGAACGAGCGTCTTTTCGGGATAAAAATTCAGGATTTGCTGACGGTGGACGGCGAGGTCAAAGCGCCTCATGAGGTTTATAGAAAAGTTGGTGCGGTGAAGCTTTCAATATTGGCGTCATCGAAAAAGTAGGATAGCTCGCGCCTTCCGCGCTTTTGATCCGGTGCGAAGCGTCCAATGGAAATATGTACAAACACAAGGGGCCGCCAAGGCGGTCCAGGAAAATTTAAATGAGTGACGAAACGATTGGAGCGGCGCTGGTTTGCGGCGCTGGAATCACTGGAATTCAGGCGGCGCTGGACCTGGCCGACAGCGGATTCAAGGTCTATCTGCTGGATTCGGCGCCGGCCATCGGCGGACGGATGTCGCAGTTGGATAAGACTTTTCCCACCGGCGACTGCGCCATGTGCATCCTCTCGCCGAGGCTGGTTGAAGTCGCAAGAAATAGGAACATTGAAATAATTACGCTGGCCGACATCCAAAGCGTTTCCGGTCAGCCCGGGAGCTTCAAGGTAAAAATCCGCCAGAATCCGCGCTATGTGGATTTGAAGAAGTGCGATGCCTGCGGCGACTGCACCGCTGTGTGCCCGGTTGAATTGCCAAACGAGTTCGATCGCGGGTTGAGCAAGCACAAGGCGATTTTTCGCCCGTACCCGCAAGCTATTCCCAATGTCTTCGGTGTTTCAAAATCTCCAGGACCCGCGCCCTGCAAAGGATCCTGCCCCGCGGAGGTGAATGTTCAAGGCTACATAGCCTTGACTGCCGCGGGCAAATTCAAGGAAGCGTACGATCTCATCCGCCGGCGCTGCCCGCTTCCGGCCGTCTGCGGCCGGATCTGTAATCGTCCTTGTGAAGACAACTGCAACCGCAGGGAGGTTGATGAAGCTGTTTCGGCCCGCGCTATCGAAAGGTTTGTCACAGATTACATCGATGCCAACCCCGATCAATACCCTGCCTGGAATCCGGCGGGCCCTTCGCTGAGTGTGCGAGTCGCTGTGATTGGGAGCGGGCCGGCCGGTTTGACAGCCGCCGCCGATCTGGCTCTGGCCGGCTATGGCGTTACTATTTTCGAGTCTCAGCCGCTCCTGGGCGGAATGCTCCGCTACGGGATTCCCGATTATCGTCTCCCCAAAGAAGTTCTCGATAAAGATATCCGTCAGATCCTTAACTTGGGCGTGCAGGTCCGGGCCGGCGTTGTAATCAACAAGCCTAAAGATCTGCTCAAATCAAAAGCGCAGCCGGCCGGAACTGCACAGAATGAATTCAGCGCTGTATTCGTTGCGTCCGGCGCTTGGGGCAATCGAAAAATGAGTATCCCCGGTGAGGACGCTCCGGGCATTTGGGAAGGACAGAAATTCCTTTATGAAGTAAACACGAAATGCTCTCCGAAAATAGGGCCGGAGGTGCTGGTGATCGGCGGCAGCGATATGGCCATGGATGCTGCGCGAAGCGCATTGCGCCTGCCGGGAGTGAAATCGGTGAGTGTCGCGTGCATCGAGAACCGCGAGGAAATGCCTGCCCGCGCATGGCACGTGGCCGAGGCTCTCGAGGAAGGAGTGGCTTTTTATCACAGGCTGGGGCTCACGAGGTTCGAGGCTGCGGAAGGAAAAGTTTCTTCTGCGGTTTTCCGGGCGTGCACCAGCGTCTTTGACGAATACAAGAAGTTTGACCCGCTGTATGACGATTCCGCCATAACTTCGCTCCCGGCAGACACAGTCATTGTTGCTTTGAGCCAGGGACTCAATTCTTCCGGTCTTGGACTGGAGTTGCGGCCCGGCGGTAGGATCCGCGCGGATGCTTCTCAAGCTACAAACGTCTCCGGAGTTTTCGCAGGCGGTGACGCGGTTCTGGGCCCATCCTCCGTTGTGGATTCGATTGCTCAAGGCCACAAGGCTGCCGAGTCGATTGACGCTTTCATTCGTGGTGCGGCCTATATTCGCAACACCGCATCGGTTGCGCACGCCTCCGCCGGATCTTCCCCGAATTCAGCGAACTCCGGTTTTGCAAAAAATCCCGCTCCGGAAGCGCCAAAGCAGGAGAGAGTTCCTGTTTCCCGGATGAGTACCGGCGATCGAGTGGGGAGTTTTTCTGAAATCGAGGCGGGCTATATCAAAGAGCAGGCAGAGAAAGAAGCCAGGCGCTGCCTGTCGTGCGGCCTTTGCAGCGAGTGCATGCAGTGTGTCCAGGCTTGCACCGCCGGTGCGGTGCTTCAGGACCAGCAGATTTCCGAATTTGACCTGGATGTGGGCAGCATCATCCTCTCGCCTGGAATTGAAGAATTTCCTGCCGCTCATTGGGAAGAGTATGGCCACGGCCGGTGGGCCAACGTGCTTTCGAATGTCCAGTTTGAGCAGATGCTTTCGGCTGGAGGGCTGACGGGTGGAAAAGTGCATAGGCCATCCGACAGAGGCCCTGCAAAAAAAATTGCATTTATCCAGTGCGTCGGAAGCCGGAATTCCGAACGCGGGAATGGTTACTGCTCCGCAATCTGCTGCATGAGCGCCGCCAAAGAAGCGATGGCTGCGTTGGAGCATGCCAAGGACAGACCCGAGGTATCGATCTTCTGCTCCGATGTGTGCGCATCAGGCAAGGAATTCGACAAGTATATCGTCCGGGCTCAGAGGGAGTTTGGCATCAGGTTCGTGCGTGCGATTCCCTCCCGCATTGAGGAAATGCCGGCTACCAAAAATCCGCGCGTGTGCTACATCAGCCAGTCGGGCGCCGAGCAGCAACAGGAATTTGATCTGGTGGTTCTCAGTTCAGGAATTCAGGTTCCTTCCGAAGCCAGGGAAATGGCAGGCCGCCTGGGGCTGGACTTAAACGAATTTGGCTTTGCGCGAACTGGAAGGCTTTCGCCGCTTGCTGCGTCGCGGCCGGGAATCTACGTGGCAGGCGCTTTCCAGGAGCCCAAAGACATTTCCGAATCGGTAGTTCAGGCTTCGGCTGCTGCAGCGGCGGCAATGGAGCAGCTGACATCCGTTCGCGGCACCATGATCCAGCGGCATGAATATCCCTGGGAGCGGGATGTTGCGGACGAGGCTCCCCGGATTGGCGTCTTCGTCTGCCATTGCGGTCATAATATCTCGTCGGTTGTGGATGTAGAGCGGCTTGCCAGAAGAGCGGCGGCAATGCCCGGCGTGCGCCACGCCGAGGCGAGCATCTACACCTGCTCGGAAGCCAACCAGCAGCACATCAAGGAAATGATCAGGAAGCACCGGCTCAATCGGCTCGTCATTGCATCCTGCTGGTCGAGAACGCACGAGGTCCTCTTCCAGGAAACGCTGCGTGAAAGCGGATTGAATCAGTACCTTCTGGCAATGACGAATATACGGGATCAGTGTTCCTGGGTGCACAGGGATGATCCGGCCGCTGCAACAGAAAAAGCGATCGATCTTGTGTCGATGGCGGTCGCGCGGGCTCGCCATCTGAAGTCATTGAGGAACGGGGAAGTTCCGGTGACGGCATCGGCGTTGATCCTGGGCGGCGGGATTGCAGGGATGACCGCGGCTTTAAACATTGCCGGCCAGGGCTATAAGGTGCATCTGGTTGAAAAGGAATCGAGTCTCGGCGGGCAGGCGGCTAAACTTTGCAGCACTCTCGAGGGGGATGATGTTCAGTTGCGGATTCGTGATTTGACATCCAAGACTCTATCAATGCCTTCGATTACCGTGCATTTGAATGCGAGATTGGCCGCAATTGCCGGGCAGGTGGGCAATTTTAAAAGCGTGTTGAGTATTGCGGGCCTGGAGCAGACCATCGAGCATGGCTCCGTCATTGTTGCAACCGGGGGACAAGAGCAATCGACTCAAAAATATTTCAACGGCAAAAACCCTCGCGTCATCACTCAGGCCAAACTGGAGTCGGCGCTTGCAGGGAACCCGATCGCGCAGTTGGAGGATAAGCCGAATCCTTCAGTTGTTATGATTCAGTGCGTTGAGAGCCGGGACGAAAAGCATCCATATTGCAGCCGGGTTTGCTGTTCTGAAGCGATCAAAAATGCACTGGAGATTAAAAAGCGCAAGCCGCGTTCCAACGTTGTTATTTTGTACCGCGACATTCGAACCCCGGGATTCCGGGATGCTTTTTATCAGAAGGCTCGCGAGCAGGGCGTGCAGTTCATTCGCCGCCCGGACGGTCAGGACCCCGAGGTCGTTGAAGAAGGCGGACAAATCAAGGTGACGGTTCACGATGCGGCCACAGGCCGGGATCTGGTTTTGCGGCCGGACCTGCTTGTGCTTTCAACCGGAATCGCGCCTGGCCGGGACAATCCTGCCATATCCGGCACGCTACGGAGCGCTTTGAATGCGGATGGCTTTTTCCAGGAAGCTCATTCCAAGCTTCGGCCGGTGGATCTGAGCAATGAAGGAGAATTCCTGTGCGGCTTGGCTCACTCGCCGCGATTCATCGATGAGACGATTGCGCAGGCTCAGGCTGCGGCAGGCCGGGCAGCCAGAATTCTGTCGAAGGCTGAGCTGGAGATCGCCGGGCAGGTGGCTCATGTCAATCCGGTTAATTGCGTCGCCTGCGCTACCTGCGTCAAGGTTTGCCCTTATGGAGCTCCCGTTATCAACGATGTCCGAAAGTCCGAAATCCAGGGTGCAAAGTGCATGGGATGCGGAAGCTGCGTTGCGGTTTGCCCTGCCAGAACTATTATGCTGCAGCATCAGGACAGCCGCATCGTGACCGCAATGCTGGACGAGCTGCTCGTTGGAGGAGGGTTGGTATGATGCAGCTGGAGAAAGAGCAGACAGCCTGGACCCCTGAAATTATCGCCTTTTGTTGCAACTATTGCGGATTTGCGGCGGCGGATCTTGCGGGCATCCAGCGCATGCAATACTCCGCCGGCTTGCGGATCGTCCATATGCCCTGCACCGGCAAGATTGAAATGGAATACATTTTGGATGCCTTTGAAAGAGGTGTCGATGGTGTTCTGGTGGTCGGGTGCCTCGAAGGGGGCTGCCACTTCATGGAAGGCAACTTGAGGGCGCGAAAAAGAACCGAGCGCGTCTGTCTCATTCTTGATGAGATCGGGCTTGGAAGCGAGCGGCTCAAAATGGTGAACGTCTCGGATGCTATGGCGCCGGAATTTGTCCAGCATGTGCAGGAAATTGTGTCGACAGTGACGGCTCTGGGACCAAGTCCTCTCAAGCCGTCTGAAAATAAAGAAAGTGCAGGAGAATCATGATTGTTGCCTCACCCAAGTCAATTACAGAATTGAAAAAAATAATCGCAGATCACAAGAAGGTTCTTTTTGTGGGATGCGGAACTTGCGTCACTGTGTGCCTCGCAGGAGGAGAACGCGAAGTCGGGATCGCTTCCTATGCAATGCGGATGGCACGCAAACTCGACCGCAGCCCTATAGAAATCCGGCAGGTTACGATTGAGCGCCAGTGTGAAAATGAATTCATCAAAGACCTGGCGGGCCCTGCGGCCGAAGTTGAGGCGATTGTTTCTTTCGGGTGCGGAGCCGGCGTTCAGGCGATTGCGGAACGGTTTCCCGCCATTCCGGTTTACGCCGGGCTCAACACCCAATTCCTGGGCGTGCTGGAAGAGCAGGCGATCTGGACGGAGAAGTGCCTGGGTTGCGGCGACTGTATGCTGGCGCAGTTCGGAGGAATTTGCCCCGTGACACGATGCGCCAAACGGCTATTGAACGGGCCCTGCGGCGGTTCACTCGAAAGCCGATGCGAAGTGGATTCGGACAGGCCCTGTGCCTGGCAGTTGATATATTCCCGGCTAAAAAGCATCGGGCAACTGGACAGGCTTGAAGAAATAATTCCACCGAAAGACTGGAGTCATGCCTGGTACTGCGGCGCCCGCAAGGTTGTACGCAAAGAACACCAAGTGAAATAAAACGCCACGGATTTCACGGATTATCGCAGAATGTTTTTCCCTGAAATCCGTGGTGTTTTTATAAAATTGTGGCGGATTTAATGTAGTCGAGATCGGGGAATGCTTGTTCCAGATAGGCATTTCCTTCTCTCTGCATTCGTCCCTGGTCGGGTTTTTCGCCATATTTCGCGGTAATAGATTCTACAACCTTCATTCCTTCTTCACTCACCTTGCCCAAAGGGGTGAAACCCTGGCTGTCCAGGAATGAATTATCTGCGAAATTGACAAACAGCTGTGTCGTGCGCGTATTCGGCCCTGCAGTGGCGAATGTGACGCATCCCCGCGAATTGGATTGTGTGGATTGGTCGTCTGGAATCCGGGCTGCGCGCCAGATAGTGTTCAGATCGGGATCGCCATTGATTCCGAACTGTACCATGAAATTCTCCACCACTCTGAAAAAACGACAGTTGTCGTAATACCCGTTCTTCACCAGGTTATAGAGCCGGTCGGCTCCGTTGGGTGCCCATTCTCGCGTGACATCCACGACAAAATCGCCTTTTGTGGTTTCGAATTTTGCCTTGAATTCTTCTGGTGCTTTTTCGTTCAATTGAGCAGGATTCATCAGTATCTCCGTATTTTCCAAGGGGGAAAGTAATCCTATCCTGCACGTTCTTGTAATGCAAGAGCCGTTGCAAATAACTTGACAGTATGCCTACATTATTTACAATGCAAACTCCTTTGCATTCGCAGGAGGGAATTTGCCGTATCTCGGGGCTGTGACTATTAGGGTTTTATTGGCTTTTTTGCTGGCCATGGTGGGGGGCGCGATCAGCTCCATGATTGCCGTTTCTCACCAGCGTCTCTGCCGCTTGATCAGCCTTGCCGCCGGAACTCTTCTTGGCGTTACGCTTTTCTCCATTATTCCCGAGGTTTTCAGTGCTGTCCCTTTGTGGGAACTGGCTTTGGGTTTGCTTTCCGGGTATGTGGTTTTTTCCCTGGTGAGCCGTTATGTCTTCCACGTCTGCCCTGCATGCGCTGCGAGTCATTTCGACGAATCGGCCACACATCACTTCAGCGAGATTGCGATGGCCATGGTTATAGCGCTAAGCCTGCACAGCACCATGGATGGACTGGCGCTCGCCTTTGGTCGGGAAGTGATGATTTCCGGAGGGCTCGACGCCTCGCTTCTTCTCGCCATATGCGTTCACAAGATTCCCGAGGGGCTTACGTTATGCGCGCTGCTGCTTGCATCCGGCTTCCGCCGCACTTCGGCACTGATGCTGGTGGCGGCAGTGGAAGCCACGACATTACTGGGCGGCGCCATAGGTATTTTTGCAGCGCCCAGGATATCCGGCTTTTGGCTTGATATTGTCCTGGCGCATGTTGGAGGCGGTTTTATCTACCTGGCTATTCACGCAGTATTCGGAGAACTCGTCAAACACGGCAAGAAGCTGGTGCTGATCAATTTTGCTTTGGGACTGGTTCTTATTGCCGCTCTCGATTTTCTCATCCATCTCCTGTAACAACCCATCGGGGTCGGGCGTCGGGGTCGGTATCGGGGTCGGCTTTTTAATTCAGCAAGCCTAATTTGTTGGATCGAGTTGGGTAGTCACAATTAGGAAGAACGTTAAATGGTGGTTGAGGTTCTACCAAAGCCGACCCCGAAAAAAGCAGGGAGGCAATGGGCTTCGGATACGAAAAACTTGATGCATGCAAATTTTCCATCGAATATAAGAGGTGGGCATATCGTTTATGTGAAAGAAGCAAAGGAACTTCTCGACCGTATTGTTGCCATGCTCACAAAGATTGGTCAGCGGGGCTATTCAACCGGTTCCGACAACAGCTCTTATTCGGGGTCGGGCATCGGGGTCGGTATCGGGGTCGGCTTTTGAATTCAGCAAGACTAATTTGTTGGATCAAATTGGATGGTCAGGATTAGATAATATGCCAAATCGTGGTGGAGGTTTTTTAAAAGCCGACCCCGATACCGATACCGACCCCGACCCCGAAAAAAAGCAGGGAGGCAGGATGCGAAATACTACATTCGGCATAATCGCAATAGCTGTCTTAATTGCCATTTCGGCAGGCTGCTCCGGTGCAAAGACGAATTGCGATCGTGCCTGCCTGGAGAAATTCGTCGATGAATATATCGATGCCATGGTCGCGCATGATCCCGGAAAAGTTCCATTTACCGAAGATGTCCGGTTTACCGAAAATGGAGTGCGTCTCCAGTTGGGTGAGGGTCTTTGGTCCAGCATAGTTGGGAAAGGGACATACCGGCACTATGTTCCAGATGTTGAAGTTCAGCAGATTGGGTTTATCGGCACTCTCCGCGAGCAAAGCCGGACTGGTGGTGAGGGGGACTCCGTCGCCGTTGCGCTTCGTCTTAAAATTCAAAACAATGAAATTTCAGAGGCGGAACAGCTCGTTGTACGCGGGGAAAACGGTTCCCAAATGCCGCCAGCGGGTGCGAGCATCGAAAAAGCGGGGGCACCGCATCCGGTTTTTAATGAAGTGATTCCTGCGGCAGACCGGCCGTCCCGCGAGGAGTTGATCCGAATCGCAAACGTGTACTTTTCCGGAATCCAGCTGAATGACGGCAATAAAGCATATCCTTTTTCCGACGATTGCGACCGGTTCGAGAACGGCATGCAGACAACCAATGTTCCCGTGAAACCCGGGGAGCAAAGGCTCGATCCGAAAACGGCGTCTGTATATTCTGCCGCTTGGGGCTGCAAGGAACAGTTTGAGTCCGGACTTATTCATTTCCTGACTCGCGCCCGCGACCGGCGATTTATAGCGGTCGATCGCGAACGCGGCGTGGTATTCAGCTTCGTTTTCTTCGATCACGCCGCAGGCAAGACCCGGACTTTCCCAACCCCTGACGGACGCATTGTGACTTCAGGCCCAGTCATTCCATGGACTTGGCAAATTGCAGAGCTTTTTAAAATCGATAAGGGGAAGATCCGCAAAGTCGAGGCAATTCTGCTCCAGGCGCCTTATGGAATGAACTCGGGCTGGAGCACGTATGAGATGGGGATGTCCGATCAGCCGCAATAATAATTACGAATTGCGAATTACGAGTGACAAATTAAACATCCGATCGATATTGGCAGTTCGGCAATCTGTAATTATCCTGCATTGTCTGAAACCACAAACTTAAATTGTGGATGATTCCATTCGTAATTTTTGTTTGTCCTGTCACTATTTCCAACATTAATAATAATATTCTAATGTTGCCATAAGTATTTATTAATAATTAGTGTTGGGACAATCTGTCAAATTTTGGTCAAATCAAATGCCGTGAAAGTGTAATTTATTCTGCCAAATAAAATGGCATTCCGACAGGCGGAATTATAAATTCCCAATAAAAAGGCCTTTGAACATGTTTGGAATGCTTATTGCTTTATTCTTGGCGCGCGCAAATTAACCGTTTAAAGCTAATGTGTGCAGTACAAAGACAAACAAGGATGTTGTGTCTGGAAATAGCCTATGAAGATAATTCTGGTTACAGGGGCGCGTCCCGATTTCATTAAAATAGCTCCGCTTTTGAATGCTTTGAATCGACCGCCGGTAATCGATCCCGTGCTTGTGAATGCTGGGCAGTGCGACGATTGGAGAATGTGCGGATTAATTTTTCACCAGTTAGCCATCCCGGTACCGGACATCAACCTCAGCGTGGACGGCGGAAGCCTGGCATCTCAATATGCCGCTGTAATCATGCGTTTTGAATCTCTGTTGATGGAGCAGCGTCCCGATTGCGTCCTGGTGGTGGGCAATGTTCACCGTGCCATCGCCTGTGTGCTGATTGCGGCCAAAATGAGGATAAAGGTTATACATGTCGAAGCCGGTCTGCGAAGTTTCGATCGATCCATGCCGGAGGAAACCAACCGGGTTCTGACCGACAGTCTCAGCGATCTGCTGTTCTGTTCTGAGCAGAGCGCGATTGAGAACTTGCGCCGGGAGGGTATTCCGGAAAGCAAGATTTGTTTTGCCGGGAATTTAATTGCCGATACACTGGCGCATAACAGGGAAAAGGCGCAAATATCGAAAATTCTTTCCGCGCTTGAGATTGGAGACAGCCCGTACGCAGTTGTTACTGTGCACCACAGATCCAATCTTGAATCCGGGGCTCTTTCCGGGATTATTTCAGCAATGAAAACAATCGGCCGGGAAATGCCGGTGATTTTTCCCATGCATCCGCGCACTCGGGCGCAATTATCGGTGTCGGAGATGCAAAGCAACAGCTCGCACATCAAATTCATTGATCCTCTCGGCTATCTGGATTTTATAAAGCTGGTTTCTTCGGCAAAGGCTGTTTTTACAGATTCAGGGGGTGTTCAGGAAGAAACGACGATTCTGAATGTCCCGTGCCTGACGCTGCAGGCGAAAACAGACCGGCCTTGCACGGTCGAAATGGGATCGAATCTGGTTGTGGGAACGGATCCGGATGCCATTGTGGAAGGCTATAGGTGCAGTCAAAACAGAGTGCGCAAAGCGGCCAAGATTCCGCCTTTATGGGATGGGATGGCAGCCCAGAGGATTGCCGAGACCATTGCAACCGTTTACTGTTGATTGGTGTCTGGCCCAAAGAACGCGGAAGAACGCGGGAAAAATTACATGAATATATCCGCGTATTCCGCGTCCCTCTTTTCAGACTTCCAGACCGATGGACCTCATCAGTTCCAGCGCGTTGCTTTTCCGCACTATGCCTTGTCGAAGTTGGTAATCAAATGTCATGCGGCCGTCTTCGAGATGATCCTCAAAATGCACATTTGCGGCGTGCGGCGCAAGCGCTTCGGCAATATGCGACAGCGCGAGGTCGTGTGTTGTCAACAGCCCTATTGCATCCCGGCGCACAAGCCCGGCAATGATGGCCTCGGCCCCGATGCGCCGGTCATGAGAATTCGTGCCGTGGAGCAATTCGTCGAGCAGAAATAAAAGGGGAGCCTGTTTTTCGGCGAGCGTGACTATTTTTTGCAGCCGTGTGATTTCCGCGTAGAACCTGGATGTTCCCGCTTGCAGCGAATCCATGATTCGAATGGATGCTCCCAGCGCCAGTGGCGCGATGCGCAATCGATGCGCTCGAACCGGTGCGCCCGCCTGGGCGAGAACCGCATTGATTCCCACGGTTCTCAGCAGCGTGCTCTTGCCGGACATGTTTGATCCGCTGACGATCAGAACTTTCAGATCTTCCGTGAGGCTTACGTCATTGCGCACGCATTTGTTCTCCGGGAGAAGCGGATGTCCTAATCCTTCACCTTGAAAGCAGGGCGATTCCTGTACCAGTTCCGGGAATGGATCGTCCGGGTGCTCGTAGCTATAGCCGGCCAAAGAAGAAAGTGCCTCGAATTGGGCTACCGCGGCAAGCCAGCCTTCGATTTTTGCGCCGTTTTCCCTTCGCCAGTCCTCGATAAGAAATGTCAGCTGAATTTCCCAGAGAAGAAGGAAAGCGATTGGCGCAAAAAGCAGGTCTCGCCTTGAATCGAGAAGCCCAAGCAGCGAATTAAGCCGTGCGATCCGCCGGGACGGAGTCCGCACTTCACGGTTGAGCATTGAACTCAGACTTTGAAGATGGCTGGTCGTGAACTGCTCCCTCTCAATTCGGGCCAGCACCAGCGAGAGGAGTTGCAGATCCCGGCCTGCTTCTTCAGCTTCCCTGGCAGCCTTTGAAACAGCGTGGCGCCTGGAATAGATCAAAATGATTTCAATTAGAACGACCACGAGGAACCCAAGGCGCTGGCCCGATACAAGCCAGACGGCCAACGAGGCCAGGGCAAGCAATGAGATAAACCCGGCGATGATTCTAAATGAGATAGCTTTTGGCCCTGCGGGTCTGTTCCCCCAGGCGATCAGTGGATCCGGATGCATGCCCGTCCGCACATCAGTTCCAAGCACTGCAAGGTCTTCGCGCAAATCCAGGCGGGATCGGAGTTCATCGACAGCGCTTTGCCTGGAGCGGATTTCCTCCAGTGGCGCCGGATGCTTGAGCCAGGACGCCAGCATCTGTTCGCCTGCGTGCGTTCGGGCGCTCGACAAAAGCTCGAATAAGGAGCCTGCCCCGAAAAGGTCAAGATCCTGTGCATAGGGATGCGCCGGGTCGTCAAAACGAGTTCCCGACTCCCCTGTGCCTTTCCATTGCTGGTCAATGCGCGCCAGTCCACGCATATAGAAATCAACCGAGCGGCGCAAACGATTGAGTCCCAGCAGAACGCGGCTGTGCCATGCTATTAGAGCAATAAATGCGACAAACGGCGCCAGTATCCACCAGGAAGAGATTCCATACGACCCGAAAGATAACCACGCCAGAGCTGCGGCTATCAGAAAAACCGCGAGTCTTGAATTGCCGATCTGTCGATGCCGCGACTTGCACTTTTCCAAAGCTGCTTCTCTTTTTTTAAGCCGTTTGGCATATTCAGCGCGGGGATCAATTTTCATCTGCGTCCGTTCTTTTTATTCGCAATTACAGAAGATATAATCGCCACGATTATTACAATTAGAGACAACCGCCACAATCCCAAATTTTGGGATTCGCGTGTCTGAATAGCGGAGGAAGGCTATGAGAGTTTTGGGTTTTGCGGGCAGCCCGCGCAAAAAAGGGAATACCGAAATATTGTTGAATGAAATATTGGATGTGGCGCGCAAAGCTGGCTGCGAAACGGATGCCTTTTTGATGTCGGGAAAGCAGGTCGCGCCGTGTGATGCCTGCGGCACCTGTTTCGAGCTTGGGACTTGCATCGTGCAGGATGACATGCAGGAGCTGTATACCAAAATGGAGTGGGCCGATGCCATTATCTTCGGAAGCCCGGTTTATTTCGGCAGCGTCAGTGCGCAAACCAAAGCCGCTATGGACCGCATGTTTGCCCTGCTCAGGAGCCGCTCGCTGAAAGGCAAAGTGGCTGGAACGCTGGTGGTAACCAGGAGGGTGGGCGCAATCCAGGCACGGTCTCTGCTGAATTCATTCTGCATTGCGCAGGGAATGATTGTGGCCGGCGGAGCAATCGGCTATGGCAGGGAAATCGGCGATGTGCTGACAGGAGTCGGCGGCGGGATTGAAATGTCGGCCATCGATGAAGCGCGCCTGCTGGGATCGAATGTCGTCGAGCTCGCCCGGCGACTTCGGTAGTTGGCGTGCCAGCCCGCCCAATGCTGCGTAGGTTTTCAAATTTGAGCCGCGTAGCGGCAATCAGACAGTAGCCGCGCTCCCGGCAGGCATTAGATACTGACTCCAAGAATCGTATAACAAGCTGCATGTAGGTTTTTGTCGAAATTCCTTGTTCGATATTCTAAATTTCAAACATTTTTGTTCGGTATTTAAGGAGCCCCGGAGGGCATGCGCGTCAAGCTAAGAGAGAACGAGTCCTAGCGCTGAAAGCGCGGCACAGCAAAGCCCAGGGCGAAGGCCGCAAAGCGGCCGAAGCCCTGGGTTAGGATGCGGGAGAGAAAAAGCCCTGAAAGGGCGACACAATCCGGCTGTGCCGCCCTTACAGGGCTCGCTTCACATCCCGTTCTGTACCCAGGGTTTCGGAGCCCGCTACCGCGTGCTCCTTCACCCTGGGCTTTGCTGCGCCGCGCCTTCGGCGCTCCGGAAATGCGGCTTAGTTTGACGCTCATGCCCGGAAGGGCGAAAGGTTTATTTATCCATATCTTTCGCCCTTCCAGGGCTCATTCTGTTTGTTGCTATACCGGGGGTTCGCAAAAGGCGTTCACCCCCGGGTATTTTCTAACCGCCGCTACGCGGCTTAATAAAGGAATTATAGGCACAATCTGAAAAACTATGCGGCATTAGGCATCATGCCCGCGCTCCTTACCTACTGCTGACGGCCGACTGCGGCTTCCAGCCGCCGTTGATGGCAAGCACTTCGCCCGTTATATAACTGGAACTGTCGGAAGCCAGGAACAGTGCGGCTTCCGCGATATCCTCCGGCTCTGCCAGCCGGTTCAACGGCACCATGCCGGCCGTCTGTTTTTCCACCGCAGGATCCTTCCAGAACGCTGCATTGAAATCCGTTTTGACGATGCCCGGCGCCAGGGCGTTCACCCGGACATTAAATCCGGCCAACTCCTGCGCAAGCTGCCGGGTCAGCATGATGATGCCCGCCTTGGAAACAGGATAGGCGCCTGCTCCCGCTCCGGGCGTTAATCCCACCTGGGATGAAATGTTGACAATGCTCCCCATTTTATTAGCGGCCATCACTTTCCCGGCCGCCTGGCAGCAGAGATAACAGCCTTTGAGATTTGTATTGATAACCTTATCCCAGTTCTCTTCTCCGCATTCAATTAAAGTCTGGCCGGGAATCCAGATCCCGGCGCAGTTTACCAATATGTCGATTCTGCCGAATGCATTTTCAGCGGCCTGAACCAGATTCTCCACATCACTTCGCCGGGAAACGTCTGTTTGGAGGGCATGGCATTGCGAGCCGGCGAGCTTGATTTGTTGCGCTGTTTCCGCAAGTCTGCCGTCCTCCACATCCACGTCACAAATCATAAGATCGGCGCCTGCGCCCGCAAATGCCAGCGCGATTGCTTTTCCTATGCCTCTTCTGCTTCCGGTGACGATCGCTGCCTTATCTTTCAAACAGTCATTTCTCATTTTGTTTTCCCGGTGCCTGACGGCGCAACACAGGAGAAACTCATGGCGTCATTCGTGCTGCCGAGTCCCTTGTATTTGGCCACCTGCGGATATGGACAAAGCGGCCGCGTCATGTCGACCCGGTTGTTGCTTACGTGATATGCGGTGATTTGGCTGGGAGCGGTGCTGCCTTCCCTCCAACGCTCCATCGCACTCATGAAATCAGCCTGGTTCGGTCCGGGGCCTCCGCTGCAATGCCCCATACCCGGAACCATGAACAGCCTCAGCCAGTTATCTTGTTGGTTTCCCATTTTCGCAAGCACGCTCGAATAATAATTGACCGTATTGCCGGGAGATATTCCAAAGTCATTCCATCCGTGATAGAGGAGCAATTTCCCCCCGCGCGCCTTGAAGGTTTTCAGATCGGGATCTATCGCATTGATGAAGCCGGTCTTCTGGTCCGCGAGCGTCGTATCCCGATCCGCTTCATAGGTCTGCCAGTCCCAATTGGGATCCTGATACGTCAATTGAAAAGTCCCAACCGATACCGTGGACGGCTGTTTGCTGTTAAGCATGCTCCAGTCCAGTTCGCTTCCCGGCTCTTTTCCAGGGAAAATCGGATCTCCATTTTTCATTTTCGGGGGGGAATAAACTCTTTTGACGGCTTCGAGTTGCGGTGCAGTGAGGCAGTTATCTGCATCGCCGCTGCGGCAAAGAAGCGCGGATGGGTCATAGTGGCACTGAATCGGATCCGATATAAGCCCGTCCTTTACTCCGTCGAGCATGTCGCATGCGGCCATAACCGCCTGGTTCAAAAGCGTTAACTTGGTTCTTGGAACGCTGCTGGATGGATCTTTCAGAACCGGAACGGAAACCGCCATATCTCCCGAGTGCAGGTGGCTGTGAAAATTGGCAGGCGCCCCGGCTATTATCCCGTCGAAGTCTTCCGGATAGCGCTGCGCCTCCATCAAGCCTTGACGTCCTCCGGTGGAACAGCCGTTCCAATAGGACAAGCGCGGGCTTTTGCCGTAAAAAGCCGCCATGATGGCTTTTGATTGGACTGTCATTTCGTGGACCGAACGATAGGCGTAATCCACAACTTTTTCCGGGTGTCCGATTCCAAAGACGGAATTCATGCCTTTGTGACCTGTGTCGGTCGAAGCTGTTGCATATCCTTCCTGGAGCGCCGAGGACATCGCCGGAAAGCTGATTGACCCGGCCCATCCTCCGTTGCCCACCGCCTGAAATTTTCCATTCCAGTTTTCAGCGGGAAGCCACACTTCCATTTCGATTTCCGAATCAGGGGAAGGCTTCAGAACGGCGGCAACGCGGCAATAAGCCGGCAGATTTGCCGCGGCCTGTTGAGGCGCACCTGCCGGCGCCTTGCTTTGAGGCCTATATGGGCCTGCTGCAATGGATTCGGCGGCAGTGATGGTTGTATTCGGAAGAGCAAGTGATTTCAAATTTTCACAGGGAGTTTGGGCGACGGCATTCAGCGCGGCACCGAGAAACAGAATGATAAGACATCTGGACATGGCGGATCCTCCAAATTGTTGCCTGGTTGTTGATGAGCTTAGCAAAAAACGCCACGGATTCCACGGATTTCACAGATTTCTTCAAATTCTTTTTGGGTCTGTGGAATCCGTGGCGTTTTATCAGTTATAATCACGACCTTCGATGAGCGATGTTTGTCAAATGCCATTAATCAGAAATGGACAGGGGAGCTGAGTATGAATCGATCGAATTCCGTTCGTTGGCTGTGTGTGATTTTAGGACTGGCGTTTATCGCCGCAGGTGCCCTGGCTCAGGCTCAGCAGGGAAGCGTGTATCAGCCTACAGTTGGGCAACAGGGGAAAGATGTCGTGTGGGTGCCCACTCAGCAGGACTTGGTCGATAGAATGCTCGATATTGCGAAAGTTACTCCTCAGGATTTTGTCGTGGATCTTGGTTCAGGCGACGGGAGAACTGTCATCACCGCCGCAAAACGCGGTGCCCGGTCCCTCGGCATCGAATTCAATCCCGATATGGTTGATTTGTCGAAACAAAATGCCGCCAAAGCAGGGGTGAGCGAAAAAGCAACCTTCATCAAAGCCGATTTGTTCGAGAGCGATTTTTCCAAGGCGACTGTCGTGACCATGTTTTTGCTGCCCGATATAAACATGAAACTGCGCCCGAAAATTCTGGACATGAAGCCCGGCACCCGCGTTGTTTCAAACAGTTTCACGATGGAGGATTGGGAAGCAGACGATACCATCCACATTGAAAATGGCTGCACCACCTGGTGCACCGCATATTTCTGGATTGTGCCGGCGAAGATGGCGGGGAAATGGAAGCTTCCCGACGGCGAGATCACTGTGAATCAGGAATTCCAGAAAATTAGCGGCGCTCTTGTATCCGGCGGCAAAAGTGTCCAATTTGCAGGCAAGATAACAGGCGATACGTTCAAATTTTCAGCGGGTCCGGTCGAATACACTGGCGAGATTCACGGCAATTCGATTACCCTGAAGTCCGGGAACAACAGCAGAGAGGCTCTGCGCGCCGATTAGTAATTACAAATAGACTCGATGCCCTTTTCCAAAAGGGCGTCGCAGTTGCGCGTGATCTGGGCTATTTCTTCTTTGCTGATGTTGTCTACGTGAATCCCGGCTATGACGCAAACGGGTTTTCGGAGCCGGCGGCAGAGCTTATAAGCGGCGTTGTACGCCACGTGATCATCTTTGTGCCCGAGCCTGGTTATGATCGAGGTGGATGCCCGCTTCTCTTTGAAGTCGTAATCCGCAACTGCAACGGCTCCTATGTGCCCCTTCTTATTAAATATGCAAACAATAAGATCGCTGCCGATCAGCTGAGTGGAAAGCTGAACTCCGGTGCGCCCGGTCCCCTGACTAAGTTTAATTGATTTCATTTTGATTGCTCGATCCAGGCCATCTGCGGAACAGGTTGTGCTCAATCCTGAAAAGATCCAGGGCTTTTCCGACGGAATGGTCGACTATGTCCTGAATCGTTTGCGGCTTGTGATAGAAAGCGGGGATCGGAGGCATGACGATTGCGCCCATTTCGGTTACCCTGGCCATATTCCTCAGGTGTCCGAGATGCAGGGGCGTTTCGCGGACCAGAAGAACAAGTCTTCCGCGCTCTTTGAGAACCACATCCGCCGTACGGGTCAACAGGTTGTCTGCATAGGAATTAGCTAATGCCGAAAGCGTCTTCATGGTGCAGGGCGCTATGATCATGCCGTCGAGCAGAAAAGAACCGCTGGCGAGGCAAGCTCCTATGTCCTCGACCGGATAAGCGCAGGTTGCCAGAGCTTTTATTTCTCCGGGCTTGTAATCGGTCTCGATTTCAATGGTCCGTTCGCCGGCATGCGAAATGATGAGATGCGTTTCAACGCCCTTGATGCCTGAAAGAACCTGGAGCAGGCGTATCCCGTAAATGACTCCGGTAGCTCCATTTATGCCGACCGCTATCTTCAACTCGATCTCCTAAAAGGTAGACGCGGCGTCTCGCCGCGTGCCTTATTTCTTCTAAACGGAAAGTTGAACGCGGCGAGACGCCGCGTCTACCTTCAAACTCTTAGGAGCATGCAAGGATGGAGCGTTTTACCATTGTCTTGGCAATCGGAATTTTCCATTTGTTTCGATCGCCTGGCATAGGGTTGGCTGCTGACACTGCAGCGGCGCCAGCCGCATCTGCGCTGGATTCGTTAATGGCCTTTCCCTTGATGGCGTCTTCAGCAGCGGTGGCGCGGTAAGGTTTGTTGTAGACGGCGTTGAGGCATATCCTGGCAGTTCCGCCGCCGATCATCGCGGCGCAGTTGACAATGGGGAAGTCGATTGACTTACGAATAGCGAATTTGATGAAAGAGCTTTTCACGCCCGGAGCCGGCGCCGGGATTTGAATTTCAGTGACGATTTCATCAGCGGCCAGAACAGTGGAACCGGGCACATTCATGTCCCAGAAAGCTTCCGCTTCAATCAGGCGCTTGTTGGTTTTTATTTTGGCATTCAAAGCGACAAGCGCCGGGGCTGTGTCGCTCGCATTAACGGCAATGCAGGCCTTCAATGCCCCGAAAATCGAATGGTACCTGTTTTCTCCTGCCATTGCATAGCACATCTTCCCGCCCTTGCGAGTGCAATAGAATCGGTTATCGGGGAGGCGAAAGTACCAGCAGCGCGGCATCTGGCAGATGTTGCCCGCAATAGTGCCCATTTCCCGGATGTGAGGAGACGCTGTCCGGTGCGCAGCTTCGGCCAGCGCGACGTATTTGGCTTTAATCGTGTCATTCCTGACAATGTCTTCCATCCGGACCAAGGCTCCGATTTTGAGTATGCCGGATTCTTCTTTGATATAGTCCAGTCCCGGTATGCTCTTCAGGTTCACCACCACTTCGGGGTAGTTCGGTAATATTTCAAATCTCATGGCGCTCAGGATATCGGTGCCGCCGGACAGCGCAACAGCTTTCCCCGCCCGTAAAATTGAAGCAGCTTCATCGACGGTTTTTGCGTTAACATGTGCAAACTTCTTCCATGTCTTCATGTTCAGCTCCTGCGCTTTAGCATTCTTGATACCGATTCATGTTCAAACTCATTGCCGTGTCCTAGGCTTTGCCGAGATTTGCTGCGGCTTCCAGAACGGCCGGCGGATGCCGCTGGTATGTGGCGCATCGGCAGAGATTTCCGCCCAGCGCATCTCTCACGTCCGCTTCCGTGGGTTTTTTATTCCTGTCCAGCAATGCTTTTGCTGTGCAGACAAAACCGGGAGTGCAATAGCCGCATTGAAAAGCATTGTTGTTGATATAAGCCTGGATAATAGGGTGTTTGGCTTTTGCGATGCCCTCTGCGGTTTCGACGACAGCGCCGTCGCATTCACACGCCAATGTCATGCACGACAAAACAGGTCTGCCGTTCATTATGACAGTGCAGGATCCGCATGCTCCCTGGCCGCCGCACCAGTCTTTGGGCGATGTGAACCCGATCTGGTCTCGCAGAAGCTGACGCAGACTCCAGTTCTGCTCAACGGCAAATCTGTATTTCCCACCGTTGACCGTCAGGTCAATTGTTGTAGCCGTGGATGTGATCTTTTGGGGGGCCGTCTGATTAGGAGATTGCGCGGCTTCAGCTTTGGGCGAAGTCGCAATTTGCCCGGCAACCGCAGCAATGGAACCCAGGCCGGGCGCCCCAATCATTAAACCTGCGTCCTTTAAAAAACTCCTGCGGGATACGCCCGGTTTGACTGCTTCTTCTGTATTTTTTTCTTCTTCTGACATTTGGGGCAGCGCTCCTATAGCTAGGACGAGTTAAACCAAAATAAACTGCCGATGAAACCTACCTGGTCCATCCTTTTATATATGGGAGCCCGAGACAGGTCAAGAACATACGTTAATACGGGCAAGACGGGAATTTGGTTCCCGGGGGGAACAAAGAAGCTGGAAGCTGGAAGCAAGAAGCCGGAAGGGCATAGGGTGATTGAGTCCGACATTGCTGGGAGCGCCGGCATCTCGCTGGCAGCCGGTTACTTTATCAGTCATCTGCAAATAATATCCTCGCTTCGAAAAATTCCGGCTTCCGGCTTCCGGTTTCCGGCTTCTGGTGTAGGATATGGCTGTGGATTACGCATATACATACGGCGAGCCGTGGCGTCTTTATCTGAACGTCACGAACAGGTGTACCAACCATTGTACCTTCTGTGTGCGCAATTACAGGAAAGGGCTGGGCGGCGCAATCCTTTTGGGAGGCGGTGAGCCGGATTTTAGTTTGCTGCGTGATTCTGTTCTAGCCCAAAATTCATTTTCGGAAGTGTCCGAGTTTATATGGTGTGGGTATGGCGAGCCGACCTTTCGCCTTGAGCTTATAACGGAATCAGCCTCGTGGCTTCGGAGCAACGGGGCCAGAATCCGCTTGAATACGAATGGACACGGCTGTCTGATCCATGGCCGCGACATCCTCCCGGAATTGTCGAATGCAGTGGACGAAGTTTCCATTTCGATGAATGCGCCGGATTCTTCTCGATACAAGGAACTATGCAAGCCCGGCTTTGGCCAATCGCCTGCGCCGGCTGAAGCCTTTTGGAAAAGCATGCTGGATTTTCTCTCTCGCGCGCCCGCTTTTTTCAAAAGTGTGCAGGCAAGCGTGGTAGGGATGGCCTTGACGGGCGAGGAGATTGAGCGATCCCGGAGGCTTGCCCTTTCCCTCGGAATCGAACGGTTCCGGGTGCGTTGAGAGACGCCGAATAACGCGGATGAAGCCGCTATCAAATATCGGAGCAGAAATGGAAGATCTATCCAAAATTATTTCCGCAGGCACCGGCCCGATTATCGTTATTTCCGCCTGCGGGTTGTTGTGTCTGGCCTTTTACAACCGATTAAGCGGCCTGGTGTCGAGACTTCGCATATTTCACCGCGAACGCTTGAAGGAGCAGGAGGAGGAACTTGGGCGCCAACGTGCCAGCGCCCAGCCGGACGCGGTGACGACCATGATGCATCAGGAAAAGCTGGAGGCACTGCAAGTGCAGAGCACCCATGTGTTATACCGGGCGCACCTTATCCGCCGGGCGCTTTCCTGTTTTCTTCTTACGATTGCATGCCTTTCTATTTGCTCGCTGGTTTTGGGCCTCAGCGTACTGTGGCCACGACTGATAGTCGCCGCCGTAGTTTTTTTCATCACAGGCATGACTCTCCTGGTAATTGGCGTGATCTTCGCAATGAAGGAGCTTTACCGGGCACTTCAGCCCGTGGAGTTGGAGAGCCGTTTCGTTGCCGAAATAGTGGACGCTATTGAAAAACTTGCGGAATAGAATGGGCTTTTATTCCGGCTTCCGGCTTCCGGCTTCCGGCTTCTTTATTCACCTCGCCGTCCAGCCGCCGTCGATCACGAGTTCAGAGCCGGTCATGAATTTTGATTCCTCCGAGGCCAGATAAAGGACGCCGTTTGCCACATCTTCAGGTTCTCCAAAACGCCCGATCGGATGCCAGCTCAAAGCGGTTCTATACTTGACCTCATCCTGTTTCAACGGATCCGCCATTGCGGTTTCGATAACCCCGGGATAAATGGAGTTCACGCGAATATTGTAGCCATATCCTGCCTTTGAGCACTCGATGGCTGCGGCTTTTGTCAGAGACCGCACTCCACCTTTGCTCGCGTGGTAAGCCGCCGCATCCGGGTTGCCTATGAGGCCGGCGACGGAAGCGATGTTGATGATCGAACCGCCTCCCGTCTTTTTCATCGTTTCAATTGCAAACCGGATACCGAGAAAAACACCATCGAGATTGACGCTCATGAGCGACCGCCATTCTGCAAGCGAAGTATCCTCGATTTTCTTGTAGAAGATCACACCGGCGTTGTTGACGAGAACGTCCAATTTTCCAAATTCGCTTAGAGTCCTTTGTATGACCCTGCTCCAATCGCTTTCGCTGGTCACATCATGTTTAATGGAAATGCATTTTCCGCCTCGGCTGTTGATCTCCACCGATACTTTTTCAATTGCCGTTTCATCAATATCGGTAACGACAACGCGCGCGCCTTCACCCGCGAGCAGAATAGCTTCAGCTCTCCCGAGACCTCCAGCTCCGCCGGTTATAATTGCCACCTTGCCTTTGACACGGTCCATTTTCTTCCCCTTTTCGAAACATCTTAATTCATCCAAGGCGTGAAAGGCATTTGATATCTGGATGCAATCGGAAGTAAGGTTTACAGCACGGGCTTTCTGCCGATTGCACAGAGCCACCCTCGGCTCCGTTCTTCGAAGATCGCAACCTCGGTGAAACCGGCAGCGAGAAACAGCGCGTGGTGATCCTCTACGCTCAAGCGGGAAGATCCGAGCATCTTCATCACTGGTCCAAGGACCGCGTCGTTGCGTGCGCCCTTGTAGGATTCGGCGACAACCATCAGGCGCCCGCCCGGCTTGAGCACCCGCAGAATCTCATGCATGTCGCTCTCGAGATTCGGCCAATAATATTGTGTCTCCACCGCTGTTGCCACATCGAACTTGTCCGCTTCGAAGGGCAGCCTCGACACCGAAGCCCTTTCGACAAATACGCGACCCTCTGCGATCAGCCGCTGGTTGTGCGCGCGCGATGCAGCCACGCTCCCTGCGGCATAGTCGACGCCGTAGACCGACGCAGACTTCTCAGCGAGCTTCTCAATCGTCCGGCCGCCGCCGCATCCTACATCCAGCGCTGTCGCATGAGGCGGGATGTCAAGATGGCTCATCGCCCAGTCGGTCAGCCCGGCATGACTCGCGTTCATCAGCTTCGCGAACAGCCGCCCTGTATAGCGTGTGGGCTTTTTCACCTGGCGGCCCACGTACAGTGCGAGGGCAATCACTGCCGTAATCCATAGAGCCAGGAATATTGCAGATGA
>JAHFUH010000190.1 GCA_023265215.1 Acidobacteriota bacterium | reverse complement strand
TGGGCTGATGATCAACCAAATAGATTTCTTGCGCGATGTTGGCATTTCATTCAGCAAAGCATCAGTCGCCGCTGGAATTCTCTCTGCCGTTATGGCGATCAGTTCCCTGGGAATAGGTTTTCTTGGACTCAGAGTCAGCATGCATTCGCTTGCGATCGGATCCATGGTTATTGCAATAGCCGGTTACATCACGATTCTCTTTGCCCATTCCATGCCCGTAGTCTTGACATACAGCATAATTCTGGGAATAGGATTTGGCATTCAATCCATTGCAATGGGAAATTTGTTCCCCAACTTTTTCGGCGTATCCGAATTCCCCAAGATTATGGGTTATACGATGCCAGTCACCACCATAATCAGCAGTTTTGGGGCGCCCATTGCCAGCGCGATTAGACAAAAGAGCGGTACTTATATCCCTGCTTTCCAGCTGTCGATCACATTGCTTGTTGTCGCGTTGATTTGTATTTTGTTCGCGAAACCGCCTGTGCATCCTTCGCTGAAGAAAGCTTCGAGTATTTGAGTCTTGGAGTTGCATTGAAAGTAACTCCAAGACTCAAAGTTTCCAATCAATAGCGGTAATGGTCCGCTTTATACGGGCCTTCGAGGGGCACTCCAATATAATCGGCCTGTTTTTGGGTCAGGGTTGTCAGCTTGACTCCGATTTTATCCAGATGAAGACGGGCGACTTCCTCGTCGAGTCTCTTCGGGAGCCGGTAAACAGCCGGTTTGTACTCGGCGCGATGCGTCCACAGGTCGAGCTGTGCCAAACACTGGTTTGTGAACGAATTGGACATCACGAAGCTGGGATGTCCCTCCGCGCAACCGAGATTGACAAGACGGCCTTCCGCTAATAGATAGATGCTGCCGCCGCCGGGCAGATCAAAGCGATCCACCTGGGGTTTGATATTGACCTTCTGCATGCCGGGCGCCTGGTTCAGCCGGTCCACCTGTATTTCATTATCGAAGTGGCCGATGTTGCAAACGATCGCCTGATCCTTCATCTTCAACATATGATCAAGCGTGATTACATCGCAGTTGCCTGTGGCGGTAACATAGATGTCCCCTTCTCCCAGCGTCTCTTCGAGACGCGTGACCTGGAATCCCTCCATCGCAGCCTGCAAGGCATTGATGGGGTCAATTTCAGTTACAATGACACGAGCGCCGAAGCCCCGCAGCGAGTGAGCGCTCCCCTTCCCGACATCTCCGTAGCCGCAGACCACCGCAGTTTTGCCCGCAATCATGACTCCAAGCGCACGCTTAAGCCCATCGGCCAGCGATTCCCGGCAGCCGTATAAATTATCGAACTTGGATTTTGTCACCGAATCATTCACGTTGATTGCAGGGACAAGAAGCTTTCCTGCTTCGAGCATCTGGTAAAGCCTATGGACGCCGGTCGTGGTCTCTTCGCTGACCCCCTTCCAATCCTTCACTACTTTTCCAAACCATCCGGGACGATCGAGGGCGCATTTCTTAAGCAGGTCTTTAATGACCTGTTCCTCGTGACTGTCGCTGGGCGTATCCACCCAACCGCTCCCCTGCTCCATTTCATAGCCCTTATGAAGGAGTAGTGTGGCGTCGCCGCCGTCGTCCACAATGAGTTCCGGACCCTTATCACCGGGATGAGTCAGAGCGGCAAGCGTGAATTCCCAATATTTTTCGAGTGTCTCGCCCTTGAATGCGAAAACGGGAATGCCTGCTTTCGCAATTGCGGCCGCGGCCTGATCCTGAGTGCTGAAAATATTGCAGCTGGCCCAGCGAACCGACGCGCCGAGTTCGACAAGCGTTTCGATGAGCACTGCAGTCTCGATCGTCATGTGCAGAGAGCCGGAGATGCGCACGCCCTTCAGAGATTCTTGAGGACCATATTTTGCACGCACCGCCATCAGGCCCGGCATTTCCTGTTCGGCGACCGATATCTCTTTGCGGCCCCACTCGGCTAGGCCGATGTCGCTGACATAAAAATCATTCCCTGGGCAAGCTTTGGAGTCGGTTGCTTTATTCGAGAGAGCGTTGACTGGCATAGGTTTATGTCCTTTATTTATTTAAACTAATTCAGTTGATCGGAGCCTCTGGGTTATTACAAATATTCATATCGACAAATCCGGATACAATGATATAAGTTATAACACGAATGAGTCAATCTGTTTTTCAAGTGCGATTGGAGCAGCAAGATGTCTCTGATACTTAAATCCTTCAAGGCGCTGTCGGATGCGACGCGTTTGCGTATCATAGCGCTGTTGGATAAAAACGAGCTGTCTGTTCATGAAATTCAAGAGATCACTCGTATGGGGCAGTCGAGGATTTCAACGCACCTGGGACTGCTGCTGGGCTCGGGGCTGGTGCAATCGCGCCGAGAAGGGAAGCAGGCTTTTTACAGGCTGAATCCGGAACTGGAAGAGAATGGAAAGGAATTTCTGCGGTTGGCGATTCAGGGCGCCCGGGAACTCCCGAGCCATGCCGACGATCAGATAAACCTGAGGCGAGTTCTGAGCAGGCGCCGCGAGCAGGCGCAAGCATATTTCAATCAGGTTGCCGGCAGATTTGATCGCGTCTATGGGCCGGGCCGATCGTGGCAGGGATTCGGGCATTTGCTCCTGCGGATCATTCCTCCTCTGGAAGTGGCCGATCTTGGTTCCGGCGAAGGCCTGCTAAGCGAGCTGCTGGCGAGGCGATGCAAAAAGGTGATTGCAGTGGATAACTCTGAGAAAATTGTCGCTTTTGGCGCAGCCAAAGCCAGGAAGAACCATCTCCTAAACCTCGAATTCCGGCTGGGCGATCTGCAGAATCCGCCTATCGAACCGAATAGCGTGGATCTGGTTATCCTGAGCCAGGCCTTGCATCATGCCCAAGATCCGGCAGCCGCAATAACCGCAGCACACCGACTGCTGCGCGCTCCGGGTCAAGTGCTGATTCTTGATCTTTCGGAACATAAATTCGAGGAAGCGCATAAATCCTATGGCGATCTCTGGCTTGGGTTCGCGGAAAGCGATCTGAACCGGTGGCTGGAAGACTCCGGCTTTAAAAAAATAGAAATCAGTGTTGTGGCACGGGAGGAAGAGCCGCCGTATTTTGAAACAATCCTGGCCTGCGGCTCGAAGTGAGTAAAAAGAAGCCGGGAGCCAGAATAAAATTGGAACGGTCATGAATAAAACCTCATGCATAAACAAAACCGTATAGCCTAAAATAACTGTTGTTATTCCGGCTCCCGGCTCCTGGCTTCTGGCTTCTGGCTTCTTTTAAAATATAACTACTGAATAATTCCTGCGCAAAAGCCGAATAATAGGGCGGCCGAATCAATCAAAGAAACCTAAAGTACACAAGCACTTTCGACGATGAGAAGGGTCGATGCTAGCATCACTGATCAGCTCCGGAAGCCGAGAAACTATTGAATGAGTGAATAATATATGCAGATGAAAGAGCTCCAAGGCCTGTACTTACAATCTCCAAAACTGAACCACCTGAACATCCTGAGAGAAGTAGCAAATAATTCCCACATAACGCAGGCGGAGCTGGCCGGCCACTGTTCACTTTCGGTTGCGATGGTTAATAATTACATGAAAGAGCTGTGCGCCGGCAGCATGCTCGAATACCGCCGTAAAACCACAAAAAGTGTGACGTACTATTTGACTCCTTTTGGAACGAAATATCTGGAAAGCCTTCAGCTGGAATTGATCAAAGAGATGGTTGATATGTTCGTTGTAGCCAAGGAGCACATAAGAGCCCGCATTATAAGCCAGGTTCAAAATACCTTGCAGCGAGTTGTTCTGTACGGCAGCGGACATTTGGCGCAGCTCGCTTTTCACGCGCTCGAATTGGCGGGTGTCAGCATCCTTGGTGTCTGTGACGACAGTCCTGCCATTATCGGCAGCGAATTTTGTGGAAGGGAGGTGCTCAGCCCCACACAAATTCGTTTCATTGCTCCGGATGCGGTGGTAATTGCCGACGCTCTGCGAACAGAGGAAATTGTCAAAGGCCTCAGTGGCCTTACGGAAAAAGGAATAACTCTCATCCGCCTGGATGGCTGCGCTGAATCGGGAATAGATGGATTTTCCAAGATGGAGATCGCTAAAAACCCGCCCCATTCTTTTTCCCAGCCCAATACAAGAACCGCTTCGTAACCCCTTCGTGACTTTTTCCTAACTCGTAATATTCATGAAGCAGGTGAGCCGCAGTTCTATGCGCTTTGGTAAAAAATCAATGTGCATTCGGCAAGCCTCCTATCAAATCTTTCGAGGAGCAGCGGACCGATTTCCGCATCTTTCCGGAGTTGACCATAAATTCGCTTCTTGAGCCATTTTGGTATGAAGATCACAGGGCATTTGCATTTCCATTCCGCGTGTTTTAAACTCCCACAATAACTTGGTTTTGAGGTAATAAAGTCTCCCCAACGTGAAGCTTTGAGCGGTTCACAATTGGGAGACTTACTCTGATTGATGAATCCCGAAAATATTAAACGCCGGAAGTTCCCCGACAAAGCCGGGTGTTCACCTAAAGGCTAATTATGACTACTGCCGTCATCCTCTCAAACACGCCGCAGCCTAGTTTCAAGGTTATCGGGGATTTGTTCGCAGAGAGCTTGCGCGAGGCCGGCGTGGAAGTGATCGAGCGCGGCGTTCCTTCGACCTCCGAGGAGCGCGCAGCTCTGACAAAGGAGTTTGAAGGACAAGAGACGGTGTTTTTTCATAATGTATCGATGGGCAAAGATTTCCAGGTGATTCCCGAGGCAAAGAATGTTGGGCTGCCGGCTTATGAATTCAGCAGGGTTTATGATTCGGCCGTAAGGCTACTAAATAAATACGATGAATTATGGGTGACGACATCCTATGTCGGCAAGCTGTTAAAAAATAGCGGAGTGACTGTTCTCATCCTGCGCCTGCCCCCCGCATTGGATCGTCAAAATTTCCCCAAAAAAACAAGCTACGGTCCCCATAAACCCTTCCGCTTTCTGTTCGTGGGCGAGCCCCATTTCCGCAAGGGTGTGCATTTCTTAATGTATGGCTTTGTGAACGCTTTCCCGAAAACAGGGGAAGCGGAGCTGATAATCAAGACGGCTATTAATCCCCGATGGGCGCCGCTGCGCGAGGACATCAAAATAATTACCGAATGGCTTCCCACAAGAGATATGCAAAGGCTATACGCTGAAAGCGACTGTTACATATCGGCCTCATTGGCGGAGGGCTTGGGATTGCCGATTGCCGAGGCTATGTTGTGCGGGATTCCCGTGTGTGCTAACAACTGGGGCGGTCATCGCGATCTGCTGACGGAAGGGGGTTTTTTTCCATTAAAATTTATCGAAGCCGATAGGCCATGGACTGGCGAGCCACAGTTCTATACACCCGGGCAGAAATGCGCCATTTCCAATGAGGTATCGGTAGCCGAGGCAATGCGCCAGATAGTAGACAGCTCGCCCGATACGCGGCAAGGGATGGCGGCGAAAGCGAGAGAGAACCTTTTGCAGAGCTATGGAACAACCGCTCTAAGGTCCCTTTGGGCAACGCATGTAGCACGGCTGTGGAAAGTTTGAGGATCAATCCAATAAAGAATGGAGCTTTTTTATAATCTGCAACACGTGCCTGATGAAGCACTCTCTATTCTCCGCTTCCATTCGTTCCGGTCTGTAAGATCCTGCTGACACCGTGAAAGAACGGATTAACGATATTACTCTCCCAACCAAATACAACCACTGAATGAATTTTCATAAAACCGCTCAGGATTCGGCGTAACCACTAATCAACAAAATATAATGAAATCACGCCTTTCTGCCGATCGAGATCGATGTTGCTGCACAAGCAGCAGGCGTGATTGGCATCAGGAATCAATAAGTGAGTGAAATTTAATGTCAAGCAGGATCCCAGATGCAGTCGTGGTTGGTAACCGCGAGAAAACAACCAAAACTATCGAAAACCCAATGCAGCTCTTGAACCGCGGGATTCGGGTTTTGTGGTTGGACTGCGGAATTAGCAACAGGATCAAGCGGCCCGAAACGAAAGCGAATATAGCCATCCAGGCTGTCACGGTGAGACTATGATGGAAAACTGCCCTCCTCTGTCTCGGCGTTTCCTGATGAAGGCACCACTGCAGTTCCGATGGGAGTCGTGTGCTGTTGTGGATAATCCCGAAAAGGATTACTTGGTAAGGGTTGACGTTTGCGGATTATGCCGGAGCGATCTTCACGCCGCGGCCGACTGGGCTCAGGACTGGTCGGAAGAGGGGCATGAATTCGCGGGGACCATTGTCGCAGCCCGGCGATCGGACGGCAGATTCAGCGTGGGCCAACGGGTCGCCATCCGTAACGCCGCCCCATGCCTGAAATGTCCACCCTGTCAAAGCGCACGTCCACGGGAGTGCCGAAACCTTATAGTAAACAAACAGGGATACCGGGATTATAGCGATTGCGACGAACGTTCATTGGTCGACGCACAAGGGTTGGATGATGAATTGCTGGCATTAGTTGAACCTGCGAATGTCGCATTGGACCTGATGGACGCCGCCCAATTCAATAGGAGCGACAGAGTGCTCGTTCTGGGCAGCGGCACGCTGGGATTCCTTGTGTCCTATCTTTCTGCTGTGTTCTTCAGAGACGTGCCTCGACTGGTTGTCGGACGCCGTCCGGCGCAGGTTCTGGAGCCATCCCTCGGTATTCCGGAGTGCATCTCCATCGAGGATGCAAGCCGTGCCACGGTGGAGAACCGCCTTGGGGGCTTGCCTACCGTGGTACTTGTGACAACGCCGCCTGCAACGTTGTCCCTAGCGTTGGATCTGTGCGCCCCGGGCGGTCGGATCCTGACGCTTGGCCTCGATCGGCAGGATTCGTGCCTGGCTCAGGTGAATGTGCAGACATTGATATTCAAAAGGCTATCGCTGAAGGGGGTGTTTGCCGTCCCCAATCTCTTTTTCGAAGAGGCCGTGGCAACGCTTCGCGCACATGGCGGACCTGTGCGCTCGCTTATTCGCCATAAGATCCATCGTGATGAACTGGAATCGTACTTTCGAGCGTGGCATGCCAGAGGATGCTTCGACGGCAAAGCAGTCCTGCTGCGTTCTGTTCAGGAAATCGGAGCAGACATACGATGAGCCTGATGTGCAAAAATATCATTGCTTTTCCTCCGCCCGATGACGTCCGCAGGATACTGGTCTTCCGAACTGCGCAGATGGCACAGGTTACACGGACCTTCGAGAATCTGCGCAGCCTCTACCCTGCCGCGCAGTATGCCGTCATCGGCACTGCCCTGGATCACGAGTACTTTCAAGAGATGGTGAAGTTCCAGATTCAGGACCGCTTTGTCACCCCGCATTCCTATGCTCGTGTGCGGCCGCTCGTGCAGCGAGAGAATTTCGATATCGCCGTAATGTGTCTTAATTCCGAACATATTGTTGGTTATGGCCGCGTGAGCAAAGTTCTAGCGGACATCCCTGCGCGAACAAAACTCGTGGCGTGTTATTCCGGGAGGTGGTTCCTCTGGCAACATTCGGATTTCGTCGAGGGTGGTGTTCTGCTGCGCTGGCTCGTCAATTCGCTGTTGGCACTGCTGTATCCGATGGTTGCGCTGTACATTTTGTGTAAGCCCGGCAAACCGCTGTACCTACCGAATGAACAACGGCAGCCAGTTCCAAGGCATGAGTGATGAAGATCCTCCACTTCTGCTCCTATTATCGTCCGTTCGGAGGCGCCGAGAGGCTGCTTTTTACGGTCCTGGATGTGCTCGAGAAACACGGCCTGGAGAACGTCATCGTTGCTCCCGATGCACAGTCAGGCGGTCTTACGGGAAAGCGTAGAGAATACTTCGTTGACTACCTCGAGTACCCATTCGGCCAGAGCGACCTGTTCTCCTCATTAAGCAGAAATCGCCGCCTCGTTTCCGCCATCAAAGAGATTGTCGAAGAGGAGAACCCAGACGTAATCCATCTCCACAACCAGCAGAATCCGTTCGTCTATTATGCCTGCGTTTCGACAGGCAGGCCGCTGGTGCGCAACGTTCATGACCCACGCCTTTACTGTCCTACAAACTGGCGATTGCTTCCGGACAAGAGTCTTTGCCCTTATCCATTCGGCAGAGCCTGCGTGAAGCAAGGCTGCGTCCAGTGGACGCCGGCGGAAATAAAACAACTTGCCTTTATGATCTTTCAGCGTCACCTCTCGTTCAAGAATACGACACTCCTGATTGAGAGCCAGGAGTCCTACAATCTCGCCATTCAGAACGGGTACTCTCAGGATCAACTCTACATTATCCCCAATTTCACGACACTCCGGCCAATGGACGTGGAGCAGGCGAACAAGCGGAATCAGAAGGTGCACGGCGAAAACAGTCTCCTGTTTGTCGGGCGGGCCAGCTACGAGAAGGGACTTCAGTTCCTGCTGGAATCGCTTCCGCATGTGCGAAACGAGTACAAGCTTTACATCCTCACGGCCGGCGACTACTTTCATCAGAAGATTGCGCCGGTAATTCAATCTCTTGGCCTGTCAAAAAGGGTCGAGGCACGCATGGACACCGGCTATGAAGAAACCGCGCGATTTTACTCCATGGCGGATGTTGCCATCGTCCCCTCTGTTTGGTTCGAGACCTTCTGCCTGGTCGGGATTGAGGCGTTTTCACATCTCACTCCTGTCATTGGAACGCGCACGGGAGGAATCAAGGACTGGTGCGTGGACGGCGAGACCGGTTTGCTGGTGAACATTTTCGACACAAAAGGAATGGCCAAAGCCATCGACACGCTTCTCGATGATCCAGAATTGCGCGCGCGATTCGGCAGCAACGGGTACCTGAGGGTACAGAAGCAGTATTCGGAGGAGGTCTATTTTGAGTGCCTCGTTCGGCTGTATGAAAGGCTAAGTGCTAATGGCAAA
>JAHFUH010000708.1 GCA_023265215.1 Acidobacteriota bacterium | reverse complement strand
CTGAAGAAGCGGATAGTAGCCCCGCCGCAAATTGAATGTATATTCAATAATTGCCAGGGATCTTAAATCAAACTATGGGTGTCCGTGGGTTTTCCGTGGGTTTTATCCTTAGAAACGGGCTCGGACAAAAACGATTCAGAACCCGTGCAGCGGGAGAAAGAGGGAGGAAGGCTCTCGCCCGCAGATGCTTTCAAGGCATTCATTGTTTCCAAAAAAGAAACCACTGTCGATCCGACGAATTTGAGTCCTGGGGCAAGAAGGGAAACTCCGAAAACGGACTCAGACAAAAGCGGTTCAAAGCGGGATAAAAAGCCGAGAAATTATTCCTGGGCTCAATTGATGATGAGGGTGTTCGAATTTGATGCGCTCTCTTGTCCGCGCTGTGGCGGAAAGATGAGAGTCCTGTGCGCAATCAATTCGCAGCCGGCGATTCAGAAGATTCTGACCTGTCTTGGACTCCCTTCCAGAGCGCCGCCCATTGCGCCTGCCAAGCCGGATGTGTACGAGACATTTTAATGATAGGAGTGGTCAATCTACACTGCGCTAAGGCTCGCCGCTCCGCGCGCCAGAGGCAGCTAATCCGCTTTGCACTATAGGTGTATCCAAATCCCTATCTAAAGATTGCAATTCTGCTATAAGATATCACTGAATTCGATAAATCGGCAAGGCTGGATGCCGAAGTTTACATATTCTGTAATTATCAGAAGTTTATGAGCCGCCAGATTGGGAGGATTCACAGGCACATCGGCAGCTTATGGTACCTATCCCTTATGTACAGGGTCAGCCAAATATTTCACCTGATGGTAAATACTTGGCTTATATGTCCCTGGAGTCCGGCACGACAGAAATCTATGTGCGTCCGTTTCCCGAAGTGAATAAGGGAAAATGGCAAATCTCCACGAGTGGTGGAGCATTCCCACTGTGGTCGTCGGATGGCAAGGAGTTGTTTTACCTCAGAGGTGATGCAGCCATGGCAGTTCCGGTAAATAACAAGTCAATGTTCAGCGCCGGGAAACCTAGAATCCTTATTCAGCAGATGAATCTCGCTGCGGATTCTCAAGGTCCTTCTTGGGACATTAGCCCTGACGGCAAGCGGTTCCTGATGATTAAACAACCCGCCCCTACGGCTGCAGCGTCCACAGCCGGAAGCCCATGCAAAATCAACATCTTCCTGAACTGGCTAGAAGAACTGAAGCAACGGGTGCCCGTGAAATGAACGGGAAAACGCTGGGTCATTATCGCGTGGGGGAACAACTGGGCCGTGGAGGAATGGGCGAAGTCTACCTGGCCGATGACCTGAATCTAAACCGCAAGGTTGCCCTCAAATTCCTTCCCGAGGCGTTCACAGGCGATCCCGAAAGAATGGCTCGCTTCGAGCGCGAGGCCAAGCTCCTGGCATCTCTCAATCATCCCAACATCGCTGCAATCTACGGACTCGAACAGGCGGAGGGAAAACGCTTCATTGTAATGGAGCTTGTCGAGGGAGAGACGCTGGCGCAGAAGCTGAGCAAGGGGCCGCTGCCGGTAGACGAAGCTCTGGTCATTTGCAGGCAGATCGCTGAGGGTCTTGAAACCGCACACGAAAGGGGAGTGATTCATCGGGATCTAAAACCTGCCAATGTCATGATCAGTGCCAAAGACAAAGTTAAGATCTTGGACTTTGGTTTAGCAAAAGCCCTGGCTGACGAAGCACAGAGCGTCGACTCATCCCAATCCCCCACCCTCACGGAGGCTATGACGCGGCCGGGCGTAATCCTTGGCACCGCCGCTTACATGAGCCCGGAGCAAGCCAAGGGGAAATCTGTCGACAAGCGCGCGGACATCTGGGCATTCGGCTGCATCCTCTACGAATGCCTGACGGGCAAGAGAGCCTTCGAAGGCGAAACGGTTACCGAATCTCTGGTGGCCATTCTTGGCGGCGAACCAAATTGGAAGCTGGTGCCGCCGGCTGCTGATGCAAAAGTGCGCCATGTTTTGCAGCGCTGTTTGCAGAAGGACTCAAAGCTTCGCTACCACGACATCACCGACGCCTGGCTCGACATGGAAGCCACAGTTGTTCAGGTATCGGAACCGCCGGCGGCTCCCAGGCAACATTCACTCCTGTGGCCGGCTGCTTGCACGGCTGTTGCTCTTCTCGCAGGCATCCTCATAGGCCCAACGCTCATGAAGTATTTTACGCCCGCTTCCCCTGCATCAGTGGTCAAGTCAACCATCAAAGTCGAACCGGGTCATTGGCTGGACGGCATGCGCAGAGCCATGGACCTGGAGCGCCCGAGCCGAACGGCTATGGCAATTTCCAGTGATGGGAGGTTTATAGTTTATTGCGCGATTGAGGAGAATCCCAGCCTTCAAGTAAAGCCTTGTTTGTACCTGCGGAGAATGGATCAATCGGAAGCTAAGCCTATTGCCGGGACAGAAGGGGGCATCAATCCATTCCTGTCGCCCGACGACCGATGGGTGGGATTCTGGGCAGACCAAAAGTTGAAGAAGGTTCCTGTCGACGGTGGGGTTGCAACCACTTTGTGCGAAGTTACATTGCTCAATGGCGCAAACTGGGGACGAGATGACCGCATTGTGTTCACAGGCGGAACAGCCCCCGGAATCTCCAGAGTTTCAGCTGAAGGAGGCGCGCCCGAAATCCTGACCAAGCCTGACCTGAAGAGGGAGGAGTCAAGCCACCACCTGCCATTCTCGCTTCCCAACGGAAAGGGACTGCTGTTCACCATCATGAGACATGGCTGGGATTCACAACCCCGGATTGCTCTGCTCCGACTGGATACCCACGAGTGGCATGTTCTGCTGTCCGATGCCACTGATGCCAGGTATGTCTCGACAGGACACCTGGTGTTCCTGAGGCAAGGGACGCTCATGGCCGTGCGATTTGATCTGGCAGGGCTGGAGGTGCTCGGACAACCGGTTGCACTTGTGGACAACGTCATGCAAGCATTTACCACAAATACCGGCTG
>JAHFUH010000189.1 GCA_023265215.1 Acidobacteriota bacterium | reverse complement strand
CTGCATAAACACAGTTGCGGTTTCTGCGCCTTTAATAATCCCGGCCTCGCGGCTTATGCCGGGCGCAACGGAACTGCGGTCGCCCTCGCTGACTTGCAGGTCGCCCGACAGAAGAGGTCTTTGTTCAACCACAATGATCAAAAATCCCAATATACCTACGGCAATATTAATTTTCATGGAACCATCACCTTTCGCCAGGGGTTTCGACCCCGGTTTGAAATCGGGTTACACTGACTAATGCGAAATAGAGATTGAAACTGGATCATGAAAAATGCCCTTGAAATCACGGAGGCATCAATCCAAAGAAAACGAAACACTTCTCGAAAAGAAAAGAAGAGGTTAAATCAATAGATACCTATGGGGGGACAGTCTGCAGGCGAGTGATCCTCTGGAGCACCTTGAAGTGGAACTCATGCGCCGGGAGTGTCCACCCTTCGACCGCTGGCAACGCGAGACCTGGCTCCGCTCGGCACTTTCAGATAACAATCCGCACCGATCCGACAACGACCTGAGGGCGTTCATCGCCTGCGCGGGACACAGCCGGCTGGCAAGGAAATGCCAGATCGGAATAGAGCGCTGATTCTGGCGCACACGGTCTGCAACCGCCTCCCGCCTCGCGGCTCTTATTTTCAGAGACTGAATGAGATATTCGGGTCGGCCTTCTGCGATCTGTTGATCAGGAGCTTGCTGAGATCATACATGATTCTAAAAGGCTGGATATCGGTGATACTATCAACGAACCTCGCCTTGTCTATGGCAATCTTCTCCGCACTCTCTCCGGCTGCAAGCCTTGCCAGAAGCTCTCGATGATATTTTTCCGTCGCGCTCATTGCATAAAGAAGGTGTTCCCTGACCTTTCCATATATAACGCAATTATGGCTCAGAACAGCTCTTTTTGCCGGCAGGGTTGCCAGCTTACGGATGCTGTTCAGGTAATCCGCAAGAGATACAAAGTAGTTCGGCCAAAAGGCGTCTTTTTCGGGCACATAGAATCCGGTGGAATCTCCGACAGCTAAGGTGCCCTGTGTCTGTTCGAAAAAACAGATATGGCAGGGCGAATGGCCCGGCGTTTCATGAACGTCCCATATAATTCCCTCGCCCAAGTCTATCCTGTCCCCTTCCTTAACGCTTGAATCAAGACCGAAATGGTATTCGTTCAGGAATGGAGGCAGATCATCTATCTCGTTCTTTGCCTTCATGAGCTGGGCTATTGCCGTATCAGCCAGGAGATATTCGTGAAACAAGTCTCTTTTCTGAAAGATTTTATCAGCGCCGGTGCTTCCGATAATATTTATGTGAGGCCATATACGCTTAAAATGCGGGATACCGCCTATGTGATCCGCATGCGTATGTGTCAATGCTATGTATTTGATCCTCTCAGGGCTGATTCCCAAAGCTCTTATCTGTTCCACTATGATAGGGAAAGTAGGGCCGGTTCCTCCTTCTATCAGCATCCCAAACTCTCCAAAGGACAAAAATGCAGGGAAAGCCGGAGTTCCCAATTGAAAAAAATTGGCAGTTAAAGCAATAGGCGGATGCTTCATAAGGTGCATCTTGATTCCTCCTTAATGGAACGCGGGCCATTTTATCCTGATTGCGAGGCAATGACGACCAGATAAAAAAGAGGACCGTGTCCGGCACTTTTGGTTTCTGGTGTTAGTAATGCCAAGATATATACCATTTGGTTTGCCATATAGAATGGCATGCACTATAATCATAGCATGAAAGTAATAATTTCTATGGATCCGTCTGGTCGCTTGGTTATCCCCAAAAGCGTTCGCCAGGCGTTGAATGCTCCCCGAAGAGCTACTTTTGAGGCCGAGGTGCTGGGCAACCGGATCGAGCTGACTCTGACGGATGAGCCGCATACAAAGCTGCGCAGCAAAGGCAAGCTGCTGATAGTGCCTCGCCGGGGTGTCTCCAGTGACGCAGTCACAGCCGTGGAAGCTACACGCCGAGAACGGATATGATTGCATTCTTCGATTCAACCGTTCTGATTGCTGCGATAATTGAAGACGAGGAGCGTCACGAGACGTGCGCTCATGCGCTGGAATCTGTCGAAAAGGGATACGCTGCATTGCACTCAGTGGTCGAATGCTATGCCACACTCACCGGCGGGAAACTGGGAATTCAGCTATCGCCTTCCGATGCTTCGGAGCTGATTCGTCATAACATTTACGATCGCCTTCGGCTTGTCAGCCTCACCGCCGCCGAGTACGTGCGATTGATCGCTCAGGCTGGTCCGGTCGGCGCCCGCGGAGGCGCGATTTATGACCTGCTTCTGTTGACTTGTGCCCGGAAAATCAAAGCCGAGCGAATTTACACCCTCAACGGCCGCCATTTCCGCGCCTTAGCCCCAGATATCGCAGATAAAATTGTCTCCCCTGAGACAGGCGGCGCATTTGTTTAGAATGAACGCTCCACCTGCAAAGCGCTCGCTACAGGACACAGTTAACACTGTGGGCAGATGACGCATCACGGCGATTCTCCAGAGTCTAAATGTTCGTTCGGCTCAGGCCCGAAGGGCCGTTAGTGAATAACCCCGGCCGCAAGGCCGGGGTTGGCGATTTCGATTGAATGAGCGCTGAAAGCGCGGCACTCAAACGAAATCGCATTATAGAGTGCCGCGCCTTCGGCGCTTCGTTACCAACAACCTAATCCCGGCCTGACGGCCGGGCCTATTCACTGGCGGCCCTTCGGGCCTCATTCGGCATCCTGATCAATGAGGGCCAATCCAAACCCACAGTGTCACCTGTGGGTAATAGCGAGCGCAGAGCGGGTGGTATCAGGAAGCCCCCAAGATGGGGCGCTCCGCCATAGGCGGCGGTTTACCCTAACGCGAATTAGCGGATTCTATGTGCAAGGGCAAACAGGCTTATTGCTCCTGTCCGCCTTTCTCGAAGTGCTCGATGATCTGTGAGGCTGCTTTGGGCCCGACATACGGGGCAAGCTCGTCGAAGACCGCGTGTTTGACGCGTTCGAGGCTGCCAAAGGCGCGCAGCAGCACTTTCTTCCTCACCTCACCGATCCCGGGAATATCCATTAATTCCGAATCGAAGTCGCGCAATTCTCGCCGCTTTCGATGGTAGCTTACGGCAAACCGGTGTGCCTCATTCCGCATCATCTGGATCAAATGCAGAACCGGAGATTCTTTCGGCAGTTCGAGAGGCTGGGATTCTCTTCCCTTTATAAAAAGAAGTTCTTCCTTCTTTGCAATTGCCGCAACTTCCTGGTTTTCCAGCCCCAGATCATCCAGCGCAGAGACCGCAGCGGATAACTGTCCTTTGCCTCCATCAATGAGCACGAGATCGGGCAGGTTCCCTTCATCCTGCTCGAGCACATTCTCGTAATGCCGGTGCACGACCTCGCGCATGGCGGCGAAATCGTCAGGACTCTTAACGCTTTCGATTTTGAATTTGCGATAGCCGTTCCGCTTCATCTCACCATTGACACAAACAACCATGCTGGCCACCGTATCCGTTCCCTGAACATGCGAAATGTCGAAGGTCTCAATGCGCCTTGGTAGAGAAACAAGCCCAAGAGCTTCCTGGAGCGGCTTCAGAAGCGCCTCTCCCTTGGATTTCAGGATGCGGAAGCGAGTGTCGAAGGACATGTGCGCGTTTCGCATCACGAGGTCCAGCATCTCCGATTTCAAACCTCTTCTTGGCGACCGGATATACACCCGGTTCCCTTTCCGGCCCGAAAGCCAATCCTCCAGCACTTCCACGTCCTCGACATCCGCCGGGATATAGATTTCTTTCGGAGTGAAAGTATCCGGCATATAATACTGGGTAAGAGCTTGTGAAAAGAATTCCGCGGGATCAAAGGAAATCAGATCTTCCCAATAGAATTCGCGCCTGCCTACAATTCGCCCGCCACGCATGGCGAACACCTCCAGCGCAAGTTGAGCCCCCTCCTGGTAGTAGCCGAACAGATCGCAGTCTTCCTGCCCATCCAGCACCATTTTTTGCCGCTCCGAGATGCCTCGGACCATAAAGATCCAGTCCCGGTAAACCGCCGCCGCTTCATAGCGCATATTCTCGGCCGCTTCTTCCATCCGCTGTTCGAGCTGCCGGATCAATTCATCCGTTTTACCGGACAGCAGGAGTTTTACATCCTCCACAGCCTGATCGTATTCCTGCCTGGTGCACAAGCCGGCGACACACGGGCCCATACAGCGCTTCATCTGGTAATCAAGGCAGGGACGGGCCATACTCCCATCGATTTCCAAATTGCACGTGCGCAGCTTGAAGTATTTGTTGACCAGCTTGATGGTCCGGCGCGCATAACTCGCAGGCAGGAATGGACCGAAGTACAAGGCTCCGTCCTTTTTGACACGCCGCGTGATGAAAATGCGCGGATAAGGCTCATTTATCGTAAGTTTCAGGTAAGGAAAGCTTTTGTCGTCTTTGAGATTTACGTTGAATTGCGGTTGGTTTTTTTTGACGAGAGTCGATTCCAGAATCAGAGCCTCGACTTCGCTATCCGTTACAATATACTCGAGGTCGGCAATTTCGGATACTAAGCGCTCTGTTTTGGGATCAAGCGGACGGCTCTCCTGAAAATAAGAGCGAACCCTGTGGCGAAGCGAGCGGGCTTTGCCTATATAGATAATTTTCCCGTGAGCGTTTTTGTATAAGTAAACGCCAGGCTCAGCCGGCAGGTGATCAATTTTTTGCAGCAGCACAATATTAGAGTATTACACATTCTCGTGAAAATGTGGATTTTCCTGGAGCGCGGGCGGGACGCCCGCATGCGGGCCAGAGGCCCGCGCCAGGCTAGCTGCCCAGTTTTTCCTTTACAAGCGCACTAATCTTCACTCCGTCCACCGGACGGCCGGAGAAGCGGGCCATACAGCCCTTCATCACCTTGCCCATATCTTTGACAGAAGCCGCTCCGGTTTCTCGAATCACGGCCTCCACCGCTTCCGCAATTTCCTCATCCGTGACAGCCGCCGGCAAATACGTTTCAATTACTTTGATTTCCGCGGTTTCCTTATCGGCAAGGTCCATGCGCCCTCCCCTCGTGAACTGCTCCACGGAATCCCTGCGCTGTTTTATCAGGCTTACAAGCACCTGAAATACTTCGGCATCATCGAATTCTTTCCGCTGATCGATTTCTTTGTTCCTGACCGCGGCTTTCATCATGCGCAGCACGCTCAGCCGCTCCGCATCTCTCGATTTCATGGCCGAAGTCAGATCAGAACTGATTTGGTCGCGTAGTCGCATAAGACACCATTAACGATTTTAGATTTACGATTTACGATTTACGATTGGAAACCACACTTTCGAGAACATCCACTATTTGTTGATGGATCAAGCCATTCGACGCGATGAACTCGCCGGCATAAATAGAAGGGGGCTGGCCGTGAAAATCGGTCACAGTCCCACCGGCCTCCTCTACCATGAGGTAGCCGGCCGCACAATCCCATGGATTGAGCTTTAATTCCCAGAAGCCGTCAAAACGTCCTGCCGCCACAGCACAGAAATCCAAAGCCGCCGAACCGCATCTCCTTACACCCTGGGAACGCTGTGCAAAGGCGCAAAAGTTATCCAGATTATTTGCCGGGCTGGTTTGAATATCGTAGGGAAAACCTGTAGCAAGCAGGCTCGCTCCGAGCGATTCGACGGATGAAACATGAATGGCCGCGCCATTGCAGAATGCTCCTGCGCCGCGCCTTGCCGTATACAATTCCGCCAGAACAGGGTTGTAGATTACTCCCCACTCCACCTTCCCCGAAATTTCCAGGCCGATTGAGACGGAAAAAACGGGAAAACCATGGGCATAATTGGTAGTACCGTCCAGGGGATCAATAATCCAGCAGAATTCTCCCACCCGAGTGTCCTTGTGTTTTTCTTCCGCCAATATTGCATGGGTCGGGAATGCCTTCCGGATACGGGATACTATCAACTCCTCCGCTTCCAGGTCCGCCTCTGTAACCAGGTTGACAACACCTTTATAGGAAACACTAAAACGGGTATTCAACCTCGCGAGCACGTGCTCTCCCGCCTTTTTGGCTATTTCGATTCCAACAGCGGCATAATCTTCAATATCGGGCATATCCATTCCAACCGGCGCGAGTCTATGGGTTATCTGTAAATCGCACTTCCTCAACTCCCTTTGGAGTCTTGAACTTGAAGCTCTTATTGTCCACTTTCACGTTGATCTCAAAATTAGTAAATGCGAAACGGGACGTATTCCCACCGGGCTCGTGAATTATAATTCCGCGAATCTCATAATTCTCCCGATCCAATTCCAGGACAAGAAAAGAATATTCTGCTTCGCTCTTGAGTGGCGTCAGCCGAATCGTTACAGCGCTCCCTGAGTTCGGCTTGAATTCCGATTCCCAGGAAACTGCGAAGCTTTTTGAGATGTTCCCTGATCCCAGGAGAAACTCCAAAGGCGTGCTGTGCATGTCCGAAACGCTGAAGGGCTGAATAGTCACCTGGCGGTCCCGCGGCATATAAAGGAACGCTTCCTTCCCGTCCGCAACGAACAATTTTTCTTCCGGCTGCCGGTATTCCCAGCGCATAAGGCCCGGTTTTTTCAACCAGAATACTCCGGATTCAATTTGCTCAATGCCGGGTGCCCGGTATGTCTGCTGAAAACTCGCCTTCAGCGTAGAGACGGATGAATACCTCTGCTGCAATCCTTCAACAACTGCACCCAAATCGGCGGCTCCTCCGGAGCGAAGGAGTAAAATAAACATGCAGGTGATAAAAACCAGTCTCCAGGACGGCATGCCACAGGATTTGGATTTGTTCATTTTGTAATCTTACTGCTCAGCAATTTGTTCCACGGTGGGATGGATTACGGTATCGATGAGGAGCAGAGCTATCCCAACTGTAATGGCCGAATCAGCAACATTGAAATTAGGCCAATAAAAGCTCTCATGAATATGAAACTCGATAAAATCGATCACGTAGCCGCGGAATATACGATCAAGAAAGTTCCCCAGAATCCCGCCCATGGTAGAGGCTAAAGCCACTTGCATCAGAATGCGGTCCCGAGGCATGCGGACGCTATAGAAAATGATAACCGCCAGCGCAATGATGGCCATCGCCGCCAGGATGTACGGTTTCCAAGCGGACTGGACGCTGTCAAAAATCCCGAACGCCACACCGGAGTTGCGCACAAACGACAGGCGCAGGTAGCCGGGGATGATATCTACAACCCGGTCATAGCCGAGGTCCGCACGCGCAATCAGCTTCGTGATGTGATCAATCGCAACTATTAAAACAGCAACAAGATAATATTTGTTTCTCATCAATATAATTCGTGGTTCGTCATTCGTAATTCGTAATTTCCCTTACTGCCGGAATGCATCTTTCGCAAAGAGTGGGAAACCCCTGGTCCTTGCCAATTTCCACCGAATAGTTCCAGCATCGTCCGCATTTCTGCCCGTCGGCCTTTGATATTGCGATCTTCAATTCTCCATTGGCTTCCGCTTGGTTCAATTCAACCTGGGACACAATGAAAATGTACCGAAGGTCGGCCCTGTGCCGCTGCAAAAGTTCCGCTGTTCCGCCGGAAGCTTGAAGCATTACCTTGGCTTCCAACGAATTGCCTATCATCCCGCGCTGTCTGGCTTCCTCCAGCGCCTTCAAAACCGGTTCCCGCACCTCTCTTATTTTTTCCCATTCGGTCAGCAGAGGTTCGTCTATATGCAACTCCTCCTGTTTAGGAAACAGCCGCAAGTGCACGGATTCGGCTTTGTCGTCTGATGTAATCCCTTCGTACATCGAGTCATAGACTTCCTCGCTGGTAAATGGAAGGATCGGGGCGATCAGGCTCGTAAAGGCGTCGAGTATTTCCCAAATTACCGTTTGGGCGGATCGCCGGTTAAGCGAATAAGTCGCATTGGTGTAAAGCCGGTCCTTCAATATGTCGAGGTAAAAAGAAGACATGTCCACAGTGCAGAAATTGTACAAGGCGCTATAGACCTGGTGGAATTGATACTCCCGATAACATTTGAGGGATTTTTGAACCAGCAGATCTTTGCGGGCCAGAGCCCATCGATCGATCTCGATCATATTTTCGCGGGGAACACGATCGAAGTTCGGATCAAAGCGCGGCTTCCTCGCATCCTGCTGATTGCTTAAGTTTCCGAGCATGAACCGGCACGTGTTGCGTATTTTCCTGTACGCTTCGCCCAATCGATCGAGCAACTCATCAAATATCCGAACATCTTCGACATAGCTGACCGAACTCACAAGCAGCCGGGCAATTTCCGCTCCGCGGGCTTTGACCAGATCGTTTGGATCAATTCCGATCCCCTTCGATTTGGACATCGTCCGGCCCTCTGCATCAAGAGTCCAGCCATGTGTAATCGCCGCGCGATAGGGCGCTTCTCCGCGCAGAGCCACTGCAATCAGAAGTGAGCTTTGGAACCAGCCGCGATACTGGTCCCCGCCTTCGAGGTAGAGATCCGAAGGCCAGGGAAGGTCCGGTCTCGTCCCCAGGGTAGCCAAATGACTGCTGCCGGAATCGAACCAGACATCCAGTATATCGAACTCCTGCCGGAAATCCTTGCCGCCGCAATGGCCGCAAACTGTTCCTTCAGGCAGCAGCTCGTTTGGCGGGTGCGCGTACCAGGCATCGGCGCCTTCCCGGTCAAAAATGGATGCAACGTGGTCAATAATTTCTTTTTTCAGCAGCACCTGCCCGCAGCCTGCGCAGTAAAAAGCTATAATTGGCACTCCCCAGGCACGCTGGCGGGATATGCACCAGTCCGGCCGTTCCCGCACCATGTTGCTGATGCGTTCTTCACCCCAGGCCGGAATCCAGCGCACCCGACGGATAGATTCCAGAGCCTTTTCGCGGAAATTATCCCGGTCGAGCGCGATAAACCATTGCGGCGTGGCTCGGA
>JAHFUH010000188.1 GCA_023265215.1 Acidobacteriota bacterium | reverse complement strand
TCTATAGATTATGGAAAGCGGCGTTGTCAACTGGAATGTGGATGGGATGCATCCCGGCAGGTGTGCGGCGTGGATGCAATATAGATCCAAGTGCGGATTGGATAAGTTACAGCAATTTAGATGCTTACTTCAAAATTGCATATCGAATGAGTTTAACAAACGCGAGTTGGTCTGGCGGCAGTTAGAAGTTCAACAATTGGATCGATAGTGTTTTTGAACCGCAGAATATCGAACAAGAAATATTGAATTTCGAAGTGGCTTTACTTTTGCGGTTCGAAATTCCTTGTTCGATATTCTAAATTTCAAATATTTTTGTTTAGATTTTCCAATTCTAAGATTCGAAGCCTTGCGATTCGAATGCAGCGCGGCCGGATCGGATGCTTGCCTCCATTTGCTGAGACCGACGGCCGCACTGCTTATTCGACGGATTCTCTTACTCTTTGGACAAGGTAAATCTCATCCCGCCGATATAGTTCGCACGGTAGGCGGGATAGCCGAAGGCTTCTTCATATTCCCGGTTCAGCAAATTGTTGACTCGTCCGTAAGCCTCGACCCCGCGCGCTATCCGGAAAGAAAAGCCTGCATCTGCGCGCGTGTATCCTTTGTTGTTAAAGAAGCATGGCAACCCATAGCCAGTGCAGGCATACGTCCCCAATGTTGGATCAATGTCCAGCACAGCGCCTCGGATGTACGCATTGGTGTTCAGCGTCAATCTTCCATGTCGCCAGGCGACATTGTAGCTTGCAGAGTGGCGAGGACGCCGGATCAGCTGCTGCCCCACTTGAAAGGGAGCTGTGGTTTTATCGGAGCCGTCCAGCGCCAGGATTGAGGAATCAAGGAATGTGTACGCGCCGCCCAATTGAAGCGATTGTATGGGATGCAGGTGATAGGATATTTCAAGCCCTTGTGCTCTTGAGTTTTTCAAGTTAGCCCACGTGTAGGAGCTAAGCTTGCTCAAGCCACTGCCTGCCAGGCCGATAATTTGGTCGTCAAACCTATTGAGGAAGTAGGTAACGTCCAAAACGGCGCGGGAGGCAAACAGCTTCTGTTCGACGCCTGCATCAAAGCTAATGCTTTTTTCCGGCATTAGACGAGGATTGTTGGTGCCCGACAGTTCGGTCCCATTGGGGGGGCGAATCCCAGTACCGAAGCTTCCGTGGAGCCGCATTGCTCCACGCGCTCCGTCCGCCGCGCCTTTTTGGGCCAAATAAGCAAGGGAGATTCTGGGATTGATTTTGTCGATAGTGGCTGAAGGAATTGCGGGCCGCGATCCCCAGGCATCACGAGGCAAGGAATGCGTCTGCAGCCTGTCGACGCGGACCCCGGCTGTCAGAAACAGGCGGCTGGATGGATTCCAGCGGTCCTCCACGAAATATGCAAAACTGTTTCGAGGAATTAGAATCGGCACATTATTGCTGTCGGTGATGAATGTGTGCCGGATCTGTTCGCGGTTGTACTCGAAGCCGGCCGCCAGCGTATTCTTAATTGATAAGAGTATTTCGCTCCGGGTGTTCAGAACTGCACGCAAATTCTGCGAGGTGTAATCGGTATCGCCCCACATGCTGTGATCATGATAGAAAAGATCGTTCGTGGCTATGCTGGCAGTTGTAATCTGGCGGATTCTGGATGAAAACTGCTCGACGTATCCCAACTGGTAACCGAATAAATTCTGCTTGCCGCGTGATTCCGTATTGATCACGCCCCCGTTAAAGTGATTGGGATCGGATCCGTAAGCGCCGGGAGCGCCATTACTGTTTGCATTTCCGAAGAAGTGGAAATCCAGTTGCCGTCGACTCTGATGGTATCCGAGGCTCAGGAATGCGCTTTGGTTTCGGTAGTAATCATTGGCGACCACGCCGTCGGAATCGAGGCGAGAGAGATTATAGGACCAGCTGAATCCGCCATTAAGACCGCTTCCGCCTGTGGCAAAACGCCTTGTGGAATAGCTGCCTCCTTCTGCCAGGCCTGTGAAGGTTGGCGGCCCTTCGCCTCGCTTGCTTATCAGGTTGATCACGCCGGCGACGGCATTGGAGCCGTACAGAGCGCTTTGCGGACCGCGCGTTACCTCCATTCGTTCGATTCCATCGGCAGGCAGCGAAGCAAAATCGAAGCTGCCGCCAAACTCGTTTAGCGAAATGCCGTCTATCATGACGGCGTTATATTTGGATTCTCCACCCCGGATATAAACTCCGGTGACTCCGCCGCGCCGCCCGGCCTGGCTTACATCAGTTCCTGGAACTCCGCGAATGATCTCAAATGCATTCTGCGCCCCGCGGTCCTCGATCTCCTGCTGCGTCACAACATCTACCGAAGAACCAATCTGAGGAGCCAATGTGCCTCCAAGGGAAGCGGAAACTATAACCTGCATCGTCAGAGCACTGATTTTCAGCTGGATATCCTGCTTTTTAACTTCGGCTTGCCGCAACTCCAAATCAATGGATTGGCTGGACAATCCTCTAGCGCTGGCTGCAAGCTGATAAACTCCGTCCTGTAATCCCTCGAATTTATAATTGCCGCGAGCGTCTGTCTGGCATTCCGCTATTGCAACCAGTGAACGCAGAAGGCTGACGCGCGCGCCAGGGACAGTTTTGCCGCTGGGATCGAGGGCAGTTCCTTCCAATGTAACCGCCATAGCCGCGTAGCTGGCGCATGCGAAAAATAACAGAACCAGTAGGAAGTTTCTAACAAACAGCTTGTTCATTTCAAACTCCTTATTAACAAAAAAACAAATTCTAGTAGACATCGGAGATCGGGGTCGGCTTTTCACTGCTCCGACCCTGACACCGAAGCCCTCGATAAATGATTCTTTTCATATGCCCTGATGTGCCAGAGTGCATGGGTCTTACCTAATTGTTATTCAGAGCATCCTTCGTGATGATTGGGAGAACTTCGACATTCCCGTCGGGAAGCAGCCGCGTCGAAAAATTCAGGCTGAACATCTGACTCAGATGCTCCTGAGTCAGCGCTTCCTGCACGCTGCCGTGATGGCGAATTTCTCCTTGAGACATGAGAATGATTCGATCGCTGAAAGCTCCCAGAAGGTTGATTTCGTGCGATACCACAAGAGTTGTGAGATTCCTTTCTCTCGTGATGCGCCGGACGAGGCGCAAAAGCTCAACCTGATAATTGATATCCAGGTTGGCGGTGAATTCATCCAGGAGCAAAATCTCGGTCTGCTGAACCAGCGCGCGCGCAAGCAGCAGGCGCTGTTTTTCACCGCCGGAGATTTCCGACACTCGCGATCTTATGTAGCGGGTCAGTTGCGTCATCTCCAGTGCTTCCATGGTGATTTCTTCGTCGGCAGGGCTCTCGAATCCCAAAAGGGACAAGTGCGGCGATCTTCCCTGGATGGCGAACTGGAACACGGTTTGATATTGATAAACGCCTCCGTTCTGCGGAACCATTGCAATGTGGCGTGCAATCTCCTTCCGCTTCATTTTGGACAGCGGCCGATCGCCCCAGAGCAGAACATCTCCGGAGAGCGGAGAGATTATTCCGCTAAGTAATCTCAAAGCCGTTGTTTTTCCGGATCCATTGGGTCCTATGATTCCCGTAATGGTTCCGGCTTCAAGGCTGAATGAGATGTCACGGACGATCGGTCGCTGATAGCTAAAACTCAAATTCCGTGCTTCCAGCATTACAGACGTCATCAAGCCCTCGCTTTTCGGCGCAGAAGATAAACAAAAAGGGGCGCTCCGCACAGCGCCGTCACTATGCCCACCGGAAGCTCAGCCGGAGAAAGGACGGTTCTCGCCAATGTATCGGCTACGAGGGTGAAAATGGCCCCGAAGACGAAAACCGTTGGGAAGAGAATACGGTTATCGTTTCCAAACATCATGCGAGCCAGGTGCGGGCATATAAGGCCGATGTATGCGATCGGCCCGCTCACCGATACAACGGCTCCCGTGATAAGGGAAGCAATAATGTACACGACCGTTTTTACCCGCCCGACTTCAACTCCCAATATCATTGCGTCTATTTCTCCCATCCCGATCAGATTCAGGCTGTGAGAAAAGCGATACAGCAAAAGGGAACCGGCAAAAACCAGAAACGTCACGGGGTAGATTGACGCATCAACCGGACGGCTGAGATCTCCGATCAGCCAATAAAAGATCCCGCGCAGATCCGCCTGGTTCGTGCTTGTGAGAAGAAAGACGTTAATTGACGACAGAAAAGACGCCAGCACAATTCCCGCGAGCAGCAGCCTTTGCGAAGTCTCACCGGAGCGGTCGGAGCCGGCAATGACGTACACTGCTCCCACCGTGAACGCAGCTCCCAGGAATGCGGCCAGCGGCCTTGCGTAGACGGCGCCTCCCATGTTCGCCATGTATCCGAGCCAGCTTGCCAGGACTGAATACAGGATCGTGCCCATGGAGGCTCCCGTTGAAACTCCCAGAACATAGGGATCGGCCAGCGGATTTCGCAAAAGCGATTGGAATGCTGCGCCTGCGGTAGCCAATGCGGCGCCAACGAGAGAACCCAGCAGCACACGAGGCAACCTCACCGAAAAAATTACCGAATCCAGCGGGTCCGCTATGGGATTGCCCGTCAAATGGCCCGTCAAAAGCTTCAACGAAGTCCGGACTGGTATTGAGACGCTGCCGATATTCAGCGAGGCGAGAGCGACAATAAACCAGGCACCCAACAAAGCCATGCTCACCCAAAATATTCTTGCGCTGGAAAGACGGTTCATTGAAAACGCTCCGGATGCAGCTTCCGCGCCAGTTCCTCAATTCCGTCCACGAACAGCGGCGAGGGGTGCTGCAGGTATTCACCCAGGAAATAAACCCGGTTTTCTTTGACAGCCCGCAAATCCTTCCAGCCGGGAGTTTTTTTAAGATTAGGAATAGGATCGCCTGAATGCGGGACGGTCAGGATGGCGTCCGGATTTTTCACCAACAATTGCTCAAGGCTGTAGCGCGGATAGAATTCTGGAATGTCTGCGGTGATCGAAACCACTCCTGCCAGGTGCAGGACATCATTTTCAAAAGTTGTTTTTCCAGGAGCCAGCAGGGGATCGAACCAGGTGATAAAAAATACGCGTATTGGAGGAAGACCGGCAAGCTTTTGTTTTACTTTTTCCAGCCGCTCTTTCATTTGTGCTACAAGCTGAGTCCCTTGATCGGCGCAGTCGGTGATTCTTCCTATATCCTCGATGGTCTGGAAAATTCTTTCTACATTTCGCGGCGCTGCGACATAGACAGAAAGCCCCAAATTGATCAGTTTCATGACTGCGCCCTGATCATTGCCTGCTGTCGAGGCAATGACGAGATCAGGTTTCGCCGCCAGAATGACTTCATCGTTGGGATTGAGCAGATCTCCGATTTTGGGTTTGTGTTTTGCGGCTTCGGGCCAATTGCACAGGGTCGTGTCCCCAATGAGACGGTCCTGCGCGCCAAGAAGATATATCGTCTCGGTGATGTTCGGGGCCAGCGATATGATCCGCAGAGGATGCCGCGGAAGCTCGACCCGTCTGCCTATCCCATCGGCGTATACGATTTTTTCTATAGATCCACCAGCCGGGCTTTGCGGAGTCGTAGAGCTCCGGCCTGTGCAGCCGGCGTCAATAAGGCAGACTATTGCCAGAAGAGAAAAGACCCTGCATGTTGTTCGGTGGGACTTTCTTTGACGGATGCTCGAATGCATTTCAGGTCTCTTTCTCGCGAAGAGCCGGCTGAAAGTTGCGAACGGGCAGGTTTCCTGACTAACGGGTCATCGCCGGGCATTCTCGCCTTCCCCGTATTTACTGGAACGAGTGGCGGGCGCATTCAAACAACAAAGGCCCAAGAAGCCGGCTTTCCGATTACAGTGGCGGGACCGTGTGGGAACTTCACCCACTTCCCTTTTATCCCCGATGTGGGGCACCCTGATCGCATTTCAGAGATCAATTTAATTCAGCGGAAATAAATACTACAGCGCTTCTGCTTTTGTCAAAACAAAGATTTTCTGAAGCTATTCGGGAGATTGGGAAAAATGGACGCAGACTGCGCGGATTAAGCGGAATACCCAGAATGGATAAATTGGGCTACAAGCCGCGGGATGGCCTTTTTTTTCGCAGCTGTTTAGCCAAGCCCTAAAAAGCAAACCACAAAAACCGTAACGCAGCCTGTGGCCGCAACCAAAGATGACTGCATCTCGGATTACTGACATGTTGCAGGGTTATATCTCGGGAGAAATTTCCGGCAATCAGGCGGCGATTGTGCGAATGCGCGGTTCGATTTCGGGCCATTTAGTGCGACGAAGAATTCTTAAATCATAGTCGGATTGCAGGTCCAGCCCAATTTCCGGTGTCACACCGAAATATTTTCCGAGGCGAAGTGCCGTATCCGCTGTAATAGCCCGTTTGTTCCTGATGATGGCGCTGATTCGATTCGGTGGAACGTCAATATCACGTGCAAGCCGGTTCATGCTGATATGAAGGGGCTTCATGAACTTCTCGGAATCTCTCCAGGGGGAATCGGCTCCAAAGGTTTCCTGCTTATTGTGCAACTCCTTAATGATAATCAACTATAACAGCAGAGCGCGAATGGATTCGGTGAACGGAGGGCGGGCGATGCCGCGGTCTGTGATTATGGCGCTCACGTAACGGTGCGGAGTCACGTCGAATGCCGGATTCTCCACCACAGCCTCGTCTTGCGTTATGGGGATTCCCTGGATTTTGCGAACCTCATCGGGATCGCGCTCTTCAATTTTGATAAAACTTCCATCCGGTATTTTGGGATCAATCGTGGATACGGGAGCGGCCACCCAGAACGGAATCCTATTTTCTTTAGCCAAAACAGCGACCGAATAGGTCCCGATTTTATTCGCGACATCTCCATTGGCGGCAATGCGGTCTGCGCCGACAATGACGCAATCGATCTCGCCTTTTTTCATGAAATGGCCGGCCATGTTGTCCGTGATAATGGTTACCGGAATCCCATCCTTGTTCAGTTCCCATGCTGTCAGGCGCGATCCCTGCAGGAAAGGCCGGGTTTCATCCGCAAACACCTGGACCTGCTTGCCGGCATTTACAGCAGCCCTGATTACACCAAGCGCAGTGCCGTAACCCGCGGTCGCCAGTGCGCCCGCATTGCAGTGCGTCAAGATACGCGCATTTGCCGGAATGAGTTCCTGCCCCAGCCGGCCCATTTCCATGTTGGATTCTATGTCTTGACGATGCATGGCCAGCGACTCGGTAATCAGAGCCTGCCGAATTGCATCAACACCTTTCTCCCGCGTGCGGGCATAGACCGATTTCATGCGTTCGATAGCCCAGAAAAGGTTGACAGCGGTTGGACGTGTTCCGGCCAGAGTATCGCAAATGATTGCAAATGCCGCATCCAGATCTTCAATGGAATCGACTGGAGAATTCTTTACGCCCAGCGCTATTCCCATCGCCGCAGCCACGCCAATCGCCGGCGCACCGCGAATGACCATGGTGCGAATTGCTTCTGCCACCTCCTGGTACCTGGAATAGGTACGGTAAACCTCCTGCCGAGGCAACAGCCGCTGGTCCAACATGACAACGCCGGAATCCTTCCACTCGATCGTATGTATCATGCAATCCTCGAAAGAGGAGAAGTCTAACTTACCTATCATGAAATTTGAAGCCGATTGGACGCGGAGTACGCGGAGTGCGCGGAAAAACGCGGAAAAACATAGTCGAATAGGTTAAACTGGATTCTTATGCTGGTATTGGGGATTGAATCTTCATGCGACGAAACGGCGGCCGCTCTGGTTGAAGACGGACGTGTTGTTTTGTCCAACGTGGTTGCGTCTCAGATCAAGACTCACAAGAGCTTTGGAGGAGTGGTTCCGGAACTTGCGAGCCGCGAGCATTTGCGCAACATCGGATATGTGGTTTGGAAAGCCTTTGACGATGCGGGCAAAACGCACCGCGATATAGATGGGATTGCGGTCACTCAGGGCCCGGGCCTCATAGGATCGCTCCTCGTGGGCGTTTCATTCGCAAAAGCGCTTGCCTATTCGGTCAAGAAACCCCTGGTTCCCGTCAATCACATTGAAGGACATATCTTTTCGGCGTTTATTGAAAATCCCGGGATTGAATATCCCTTCCTTGCTCTCGTTGTTTCGGGCGGACACACTTCATTGATTTATTCCCGGGAGCAGGGCCAATATCAATCGGTGGCGAGAGCCAGGGATGACGCGGCCGGCGAAGCCCTGGACAAACTAGCGAAATATCTCGGACTAGGCTACCCCGGCGGGCCGATCATTGACAAACTTTCAAAAGAAGGCGATCCCCGCACCTTTTCTTTTTCCATTCCGAAGATCAGCGACGGCAGCCTGGACTTCAGCTTCAGCGGATTCAAAACCGCGGCCCTGCGACATATTCAGCAGACTGGCATTAAGCCGCGCCGTTCTGGGGGGAAAGTTTCACGGGTAATTTTAAACCTGGTAGCCAGCTATCAGCAGGCTATTATCAACACTCTTATCTCGCAAACGCGCAAGGCAGTGTCACGCCTGCATCCCCGATCCATACTTCTTGTCGGCGGCGTAGCTTGCAACAGCCAGTTGCGACTCATTTTCAAGGAAGTTTTTGAGAAATCCGATACCGCGATTCGTGTCTATTATCCCAGCCCTGTGCTGACGACGGATAATGCAGCGATGATCGCCGCGGCGGGGGCTTCCAGATTGCATCCATCTTCTTCTCTGGACTTGGAGCTTAATGCGTTTGCGGATCTGCGCCTTTGTTGACCGCAAGGGCTTTTTCGTAAAACCAATAGCGCATTTCCCGAGCGGAGATTTTGCGACGCTTTTTCAACGACCTTCTGCAGGACCACGCGTGTGGAAGCGTTCGAATCAACAAAGCGATTCCGGGCAGGGAAGACCTCTCCCGCAGCAAAACATAGGCTAAAGCGGCAGCGTCC
>JAHFUH010000707.1 GCA_023265215.1 Acidobacteriota bacterium | reverse complement strand
GTCGCCGGCATTCTTCGCGATGAATCTGTTCCCGGAAGTGCAGGAGAGAGAGGCGCGCTGTTTCAGGCTTCTGGTGACGGTGAATCCGGTCAGGCTGGATCCGGAGACGGGGCTTGACGTTTCACCACTCTCGGCGGCACCGGCGTCCTCAAGGGTAATTATTCCGGTCCGCTCGTAATCCTTCGCTACCACCTCATATTTTGTGGCTGCCTGCGCGATCGCCCGCGAGAAGATGAGGCTTTCCGCCTCGGTTTCCTTCGCGATCCGCTTATAGTTGGAAAGTAGGGTGATTGGATTAACCGTGACATAGAGACAGGCGCGCGCGATCCAGCTGCCTCCAGAATTACCTCCTAAATTCTTGTGCCTGACTTCAAAAACACAGTTGTCACTGAAATTCGCAGTCGAAGCGCTGAAGCTGCCGCTCTGAACTATCGGGCTTTCCGATGCGGTGTGGAGCTCGGACCCCGCTACCATGTTTCCAGTAGTTTTGTTGAATAGCGCCACATAGGAACTGCCTGACACAAACATCCAATGGCAGACTTCGAATGTCCATCCATCAGTTGGGACAGTAGAGAAAAGGCCCGCAGTCTTGCGGAAAAGGGAAACGATCGAATCAATTGTGCCGGTATTATAGGTCGACAATGGCGTGTAGAGGACGCCCTCATAACCGGCATACTCCGTGCCCAGGCCCTCCACCCCGCACAGACAGATCTGTATCCGCGTCTTTGTCGGATTTGTCTGATGGACTACAATGCGGTTCGTATAGGAAATCAGATTCTGCGCTATTGCCGTCTGCTGCAGCGCAACGTGATACGTGCCTGCAGGAAGACTCCCAATTACAGACGAACGGAAGCGAGTCGGATCCGTGGTATTGGCGGGAACGACAATCGTGGTGATGACGGCGCCGTCAGAATCTTTAAGGTAGACCGAGTAATTATTTGAGGCGTTGTTGTTCCGCGCGACGATTTCGAAATAGTGTGCGGGATTCCCGTCGTAATAGGCTGGATCAAATGGCAGCGCTGATTCTATCCTGTCGGCTTCCGCGTCGTCCAATGAATAGAGAGCGCAGTCCGACATTTCGATAAGAACTTCAAATTCAGCAATCATTAGGATCCGCTGGCATAGGCGATGTTATCCGCGAGGTGACGATCATTGTTCATGATGCCCTGATTGACAGCCCTCACAACCTCCTCCTTGAAATTAGAGGAATAGAGAATTTCTTTTCCGACCAGGCTGGTAATAGTCTCGACCGAATTATCCGCGCCAAAGGCCTCGACGCGATCAATGGCCGTCGGGCTGGTGAACATCTGTGACTCCTGGATGCCGGTTCGCCTCGCCAGCTCCTCCGCGCGCCGCTTATCTCCTCCGCCGAAGAAGCCCGCAAAGAATCCCACCATCGCACCAATACCAGCACCGATTGCCGTGCCAATGCCAGGAGCAAGCATTGTGCCAATTGCAGCTCCAGCCAGCGCTCCACCGCCGGCTCCCTCGAATGCTCCGGCAGTGCCGCCGCGGCGGAAAGCATCTTCCATCAACATTGTGCCGCCCATAACAGCGCCGGCCATGAGTAATCCGCCCGCCTTGCCTCCGACGCCGAGGAATTTCGTATTTTGCGCCGCCGTGTGCGCCGAGCTCGCGGCCGTGGAGAGACCATCGGATGTGCCGGCCACAGCTCCCGCTGCAGGAATTGCGGCCGGCAAGCTTTTTGCGCCCTGCATCATTCGAGACATGAGGTTGGACATTTCCTTGCCGATTGTATTCGACCAGGTGATCTGGATCATGTCGCGGAGGAAGCCCTGGGCGAGATTCTTGGCCATCCCGAGTCCGTCTTTGAACCCGGTAACAATACCTTGGGCAATATCGTTACCCATTTGGTCCCAGACTCGAGTGAGCTGCTGTAGATCATGCTTGAATTGTGGGTCAGCTTTTAACTTATTTACTTTTAGGGGGTCCTCGTTCTTGAGCTCCGGGAATGGCGCCTCCGGTGTGCCGGCAAGACGTAACAATGATGATTTTGAAGGGTCTATTTCCTCAGGCTTGACAACTGGTTTTTTGTCGAAGGCATGCGCGGCTGCGTCTGAAAGCTCTTTCCCTTCCTTTGCGGACTCCAAGCGTTTCTTATACAAATGATCTATTATCGCCTGCCAATCGCTGGCCGCTGTTTTCTCTTCGCTTAAAGCAGCCAGGCGTGCTGCCGCTTGGTCCCTTTCGATATCTTCCAATAGCTGCTTGAAAGCCTTGTCCCCGCGCTCCAGATCTGAAATCGCCTGCTTCTGAAGACGTATCTTTTCTGCGAGTGAATTAATTTCTTTTTCGTCGAACTGATAACCCTGCCTTTTGCTTTTGGCTTCGGTATACTGCTGCTCAAGGTCATTTAAACGTACTTGCAGGGCAATAAGCTCTCCCTTTTTACCGGAAGCAACGGCATCAGCCGCGGCAATGATAGAGGCGCGTTTTTCTAAGATATTTGTATCCGAGATTGAAGCTGGCGGAAGTGGAGGGCCGACAAATGGTTCTTGTTTTTGTGGAGTGTACCGCCACCAGGCTTTATTGGGATCGGGTGCGGTGAATATGTTCGCTAGGGATTGCTTGGCGCTTAATTCCAAGGTAGACCAGGCCACGCTGACAATGTGAGACAAACCCTCAAGCGTTCGATCGGTTTTTTCCATTTCCGCGCGGTATTTAACCAATGCGTCAACCGCTGGTCCGCCCATAACTGCGGAGCTATTCCGAATCTCACCTATCAACTTTGTGAAGGATTCCTCATCGTTCATTACTATTGGATATAAATCCGTGAGCCGCCTTTGTAATTCACCGGAAGCAATCTGAGCTTTCTCGGCATCTCCTGGAAACAAGGCATATTTTTTGCGCAGCTCTTCGATGTAATAAATAGCGTCTTCGCCTTCCTTCTTCGGGATTCCGGCTTTCAAGAGGGCCTCAGTAAATGGTCCACCCTTCTGGGCGCCCAATT
>JAHFUH010000187.1 GCA_023265215.1 Acidobacteriota bacterium | reverse complement strand
TGCGTTCACTTACTCACTCGCCTATACAGTTGAGATTTTGTGCAAAAAGGTTCATGCCTATAGCCCGGATTATTCAGGAAGCTTCTACTGCGGCGACGGATCCGGGCATGTCTACTGCGTCGCGCTCGGTCGGATTCTTCGACGTACTGTCGAGTACGCCTGCGGAATCCTCTCGTCGCGCGCCTTGTATCCATGCCCGTCTGAGCCGCCTCGCTACGAACCTTCATGAATAATCCGGGTTGGAGGATTTTAAAATTAATAGCCTGCGCAGAAGCAAAATGGGTAAGTTGTCATTCCACTGTATATTTATACTAATTCGTATCCCGTTAGATTACGAGGGGAAAATGCCGTCTCCGTCCACGAGCACGTCAACGGCTTTCGTAGTTCCCATATGAAAAGGGATGGAGCGCTTATCCAACATGATGAGGCCTGACTGATCGTCGTTTTCGTGGACGTGGACGGTTTTAATTCTTTCCGGACCGTGTAATTAACCCACTGGAAGCAAAAACTATTCAATCTATTAAACTTGAAGGCCTGAACAAAATCACCGTGGTCGTCATTCAGTGGACCATGGACAGCAACTACAATAATATCTATGGAGAGTAAAGGAGACTTACCGTGCATTCGGTTAAAGAGCAACTGACGTCATTATTTTTCGGGGGTGCCCGGAACACCGTGATGCTTAAAGCCGGCGTAATGATCGCAATGATCGCCTGCGCCGACTGGCGAATCCAGTCCCATGTCCCGCTTGGCTTCCTTTATCTGTTTCCGATGCTTCTCGTGGGCAGCGTCTTGAACCGTTCGCAGATTTCTGCGGCGGCAGCTTTGTGCACACTTCTAACCGAGATCTTTGATTCCTACCCGTGGACTCCGGCAATAGGATTTCCGCGCGACATTTTGATCTTTTCGGCATTCTCGGGAATGGGTTTGCTTGTCTGCGAATTTGTGCGCGCCCGTCAAACGGCTTTGCAGTATCTGGATCAGATAAAAAACGAGAGCGAGGCTCGAAAGGCGGCGGAAGAACAGCTGAAGGTGCTCGTTGACAGCAGCCCGATTGCGATTTTTACGGCTGGCGCCGATGGCCGGGTGTTACTTGCAAACGACGCTGTACACCGGCTGCTGGCACTGAAACCGGGAGATCTTCCGGGTAAATCAATCCACAATTATTTTCCTTCGCTTATCCATGTTCCTGCGCCTGCCCGCGAAGGTAGGTCTTTTCGCACGGTTATGCAATGCCGGGGAAGACGCGAAGGCGGCGAGGTCTTTTTCGCGGATGTCTGGTTTTCCACGTATTGGACCAGTGAAGGATCCCGTCTTGCTGCAATGGTGATTGACACTTCCGAAGAATTACGAATTAGGGAAGAATCCAATCTGAACCAGGTTCTTACAGCTTCACGAATTCTGGTGGGCGCCGTTTCGCACGAAATTCGGAATCTGTGCGGTGCAATTTCGACGGTGCAAACAAATTTGGCTCGGGATGGGACTCTGGCGCAGAACAAAGATTTCGAGGCGCTCCATTCGCTTGTGGGAGCGCTGGAAGGCATTGCGGCAATGAGCCTGCGTAAGACGACAAATAAGCCTGCCAGCGTTGATATCCAGAATTTGCTCGATGAGCTGCGAATTGTCATTGAATCTTCCCTTCGCGAAAAAGGCATCGAACTCAGATGGGATGTTGAACCAAAATTGCCTCTGGTCTGGGCTGATCGCAACAGCCTGTTGCAGGTCTTTTTGAATCTCGCCCAAAATGCCGAACGCGCTATGATGAACGAAAACCGGCGTGAGCTTGCGATTTCCGCTATTTCTGAAAACCGAAGAATCCTGGTTCGCTTTCAGGATACGGGCTGCGGCGTCTCAGATCCCGGTCGGTTGTTTCGACCCTTCCAGGAAGGCTCTAGGGAAACCGGGCTTGGATTGTATCTCTCGCGGGCCTTTGTCCGGTCCTTTGATGGTGATTTGCGCTATGCTTTTGCAGAAAAAGGCGCGACATTCATCGTGGAACTATCACCGGCAGCTCCGCATTTCTTGAGCGGGGATTTAACAGACTAGAATTCCGAGAAGGTATGCGAGGAGCCTTCCTCCCAGTAGAGCTTCGCAGATTTGTGGCGGGTTAATGTCCTGGATTTCTTGACCACGCAAATCGGAATATCAATATCCAAAACTTTTCACGGGTGCTTCTTGCCCGAGAAGGACATAAAAAATCCTAGCCGGGTGATTGTAATCTCCGGGCTGCATTGCTTTATTGAATCCGTGCTATTTTGGGCCTACGATTCTTGATGGCTTAATTGTGGGATTTTTGTGAACCGGAAGATCAGCATTCTGCTCATAGATGATCACAGCTTGTTCAGAGAAAGCCTCGGGCGCCTTCTTCAGGCTGAATCTGCACTGGAGATCGTCGGAAACTGCGGCTCCGTTGCGGAAGGGCTGGCGGTGCTCAGGGAGAAGCAAGTAGACATCGTCTTGCTCGATTATGATATGGGCGACGAGCGTGGAATGTCCTTTCAAAAGGAAGCGCCCCAATACGGATTCAAGGGAAGAATTATCATCGTTACCGCGGGAATGGGCGATCAAGAAATCATTAATGCGCTCGAAAGCGGTATCTCCGGTATTTTTTTTAAGAGCAGCACGCCGGCTCAATTGATAGAGGCCATAAACAAAGTGACGCAAGGAGAGCCTTGGCTGGATCCCAATTCAATGAAAGCGGTGATATCGGCCGCCGCCGCGAAATCGCAACAGAAGCACAGTATCCAACCACTAAATCCACGGGAACGAGCTGTTCTGCGGGGGATTTTCGAAGGGCTTGCCAATAAAGAGATTGCCGCTGAATTGAATCTTTCGGAAAGCTCGGTCAAAGCGGTTATTCAGCAGTTGTTTGACAAAACAGGTGTCCGCACGCGAGGTCAACTTGTGCGAATTGCACTTGAGAGACGCAAAGAGGGTTGGATATAGTTTGCCTGGATTTATGTTATCAGCATTCTCTAAATTGAAAATTCCTAATACGCAATGCTCCTACTATTGTGTGGTGCTGGGTATCGAAAGATATGCTTGTATAGGCGAAAGATAGTTATCGCGTTTCTGTTAGGCTTGTTAAACTTGAAGAAGTAAAAAGGTGAAAAAGCATGGGTTCTCTTGGAATGCAGGAAATTATAGTCATATTTGTCATAGCGCTCATTGTTTTTGGCCCTAGAAAGCTGCCTGAAATCGGTAAATCGCTGGGAAAGGGACTGGCCGAGTTTAAAAAGGCCTCCAATGAGCTTAAACAAAGTTGGGAAGAAGATGTCCGGCTGGAAAAAGAAAAGGAAATTAAGCCGGAAATCAAAGACAGCGTTGTTGAACCCAACAAGTTATTATGAAAAATGCGCAAGCATTTCGCTGTTCTGCGGGACTACTTGGGCACCGGCTGTAATAGTTTTTGATTTCCGACTGCACTTCGGAGGTGATTTGTGGGCTCAATTGGGATGCCGGAGCTAATCGTAATTTTGGTTGTCGTAGTGCTCATTTTTGGTGTGAACAAGATACCCCAACTGGGCAAAGGGCTGGGTGAAGGAATCAGGAATTTCAAATCAGCTCTGAAAGATGCAAGCGAAGAGAAAGGCACTGCAGAAGAGGAGAAAAAGAACAAAGAAAGCTAAACAAAAATATTTGGAATTTAAAATATCGGACAAGGAATTTCGAGCTGCAGAAGTAACGCCAGCGCAACTCGCACTTCGGAATTCAATATTTCTTGTTTGATATCCTGCGGTTCAAAATCAACAAGGTTGAATACGAAGGGTCAGTTTTCTGATTGCACGGCCGAAGCTTCGAGTCCCGCCCGCTTCGCTTACAACACGAAGAACTTTGGGAGTGTCCATCACCTGGACCCCTGAAAGGATTGTCACGCCCCGGCCGCTGAAAACTTCAGGAAGAAAAGGGGTGCTGGGCCCCAGGACCGCTATTTCACGCGCTGCCTTGCAGCACTCCAACACACCATCGATTGTTTGATTCAGGAGCGTTGTCGCGGACAGTACCACAACCTGGCATTGAGGCAGCAGATCGCCTGCGGCGGAATCAGGTAACACTCCGAGATCCGGAATGGGCTTGCGCTCAAAAATATGCAGCGTCCTCGCCTGCTTTTTTATTGAGCCGACAAGGGGGCCGAAATATCCGATCATTCCAACGGCATCTTCCGGCCCAACCGACAGAAGATCCAGAATGTCCGCCTCGACGGCGCCTTGCGGAATATCAATGAGCGCATTCGCAGTTGCAAGGGCGATGGCGCAGGCTGTTTCGTCGGGCTGCGTTAGCCACGATACAAGCTCCGAAGAGTCGCGCCCCGCCAGCGAACCCGCTTCCGCAATAACAGTGCAGGATTCATATTCTTTTTCGTGCAGCGTGAAAGCCAGTCCACAGCGGCCATTTTCCAGGACGACAGCCGTATAACCAAGCCCAACTCTGATATCCTGGATACTGTGACCTGCGGTGATTGAGAGGACCTGTTTGCAAATTTCATCGACCAACATAGATATGCCTCTTTCCCGATCCTCAAATTATAGACTGAAAAGCTGGACGCGGAATACGCTGATTGCCCGGAATAACGCGGACAAATTATGTTATATTCTCGGACCAACTTGATCGAGGGAATTGTGGGCAGATTCAAAGCCGGTTTTTTCTTGGGGCTATGGCTGGCTCTTGTTTCCGGCAGTTTTGCTCAAGAAACTGCGGAGCCTCTGAAATCGCCCGAGCGCCGCTTCCTCGGAGATCTCCTCAAAGACCAACGGCATATTTGGACGAGTCCCCAGAACATAAAAGGGCACGATCTGAGATGGCTGATTCCATTCATCAGCGCCGGCGCAATCCTGGTTGCGGAGGATAATCACATTTCAAAAAAGCTGACATATTCTCCAAACCAGCTTTCAATCAGCCATAGAGTTTCAGATATTGGCGTCGATTTCATGTTTGCGGCAACGGGCGCATTGTATCTTGACGGGCGTCTTGCTCATCAGGAACGCAGAATGAAAACGGGGTTATTGGCTGCCGAAGCGCTGGCCGGTGGTGCAGTTGTGGTTCGTATCCTGAAGATCGCAACCGACAGGAAAAGGCCTGCTGTAGCCAACGGCACCGGATTCTGGGCCGGCGGAGATTCATTCCCTTCAGGGCATTCCATCGCGGCATGGTCTGCCGCAGCAGTTTTCTCAAACCGCTATCCTGAAAAAAGCTGGGTAAAATTCGGCTCCTACGGGTTGGCTTCGGCCATAAGCATAGCCAGAGTCACAGGGAAAAACCATTACCCGGCAGATGTAGTGGTTGGTGGGGTATTGGGATATCTTATCGGACATTATATGGGCCGCCGCTAAAGGGATCTATTCGCGTTATTCCGCTAAATCCGCATTATCTGCGTCCACAACTTCAAGAATGTGCGACCGATCTTTTTATCGGAAAAAAATAAATGAAATTACGATGAACAACGGAATCAGGATTGCTCCCGAATACGCCATATAGCCTGCGAATGAGGGCATCTTGATTCCGGAATGTTCCGCGATGCTTCTCACCATGAGGTTTGGGCCGTTCCCAATATAGGTATTGGCTCCCATAAATACGGCGCCGCACGATATCGCGGATAGCATTTTCGCACCTGTAACGGAGTGGGTCAGGAAACCAATATTTTCGGGGCTTCCACCCAACGTACCTGATGCGAGCGCCGTGAAGGTGAGATATGTCGGTGCGTTGTCCAGGAAGCTGGAAAGCGTTCCCGACATCCAGAAAAAATGCCAGGATTTGTGGAGATTCCAGATGGTGGCTTGTTGATTGAGAATTTCCAGAGCGGGAATCATGGTTATGAAAATGCCCAGGAACAGGGCTGCCACTTCCGTAATCGGATCGAAATGGAAGTGATTGGCTTTGTGAACCGCGCGCGGGGTTCCGAACCAGCTGATCAGCGCCATTGCGATCATGATCGATTCCTGGATCCCTCTCGGCCATTGGAACAAGCCGCTTAGAAAAGCTGCCATCATGACTCCCATGAGGCATAAGAAATTTCTTTTTCCCCTGATGATCAGCTTGCGGTGGCTCTGAACTTCTTCGGCCAAAGCCCCGGGAGTTTCAACATCCTCTTTATTGAATATGTACTGATCGATGATATTAAACAGCAGGAGCAGCACTCCGACTGCAAAAAACCATTGTGGAAACAGCTGCAAAGTCCAACGGAAAGGGACTCCACGAAGAAATCCCAGAAATAATGGAGGATCGCCGAGCGGCGTCAGAAGCCCTGCGATATTGCTGACCAGGAATATAAAAAATACGATGAGGTGTGTGCGCCTCTGGCGTTTATGATTCGCGTGCAGGTATGGCCGGAGCAGCAACATTGAAGCGCCGGTTGTCCCAATCAGGTTGGCCAGCACTGAGCCGAGTGCGAGATAGAGTGTGTTCATAAGCGGCGTTCCGGAAAAAGCCCCCTGTATGTGGATTCCGCCGGAAATCACGAAAAGCGCCCCGATCAAAACAATAAAAGAAAAGTAATCCCGCATCGAATGCTGAAGCAAATCAGCGTGGCTATTAAAAACCAGGAAGAGCACAGGCAACGAAATAGCCAGGCTCACCATGGTTTTATTCCAGTTGCTTGTCCACCAATCCGGGAATGCAATAGGCAGGATTGCGATCGAGATCAACATGAGGATAAACGGAATGACGCTCCAGCAAGGAAAAGAAATTTCAGGCACAGTTTTGTCCTTCTTGTGAGTTTCGCGTGATAATCGACATCGGGACGATATATTTATATCAACAGGTTCTCTGATTTCAACCGGGAACTCTGAATTCCTGTTTCTCTTCAATTGCCCGGGGATTGTAGCGCCGCGGGGACGCGGAATACGCGGATTACACGGAAAAACGCGGACAAATCAATTGATTTATCGTGTCGCCTTCCGTATTCCGCGTAACTGAAGGATTGCAAACTCCGGGGAAAGCACAACTAAGTTACGCGCAATGCTTGCGCGATATCATGTTATCGCATACAATTGCGCATACGGCTTTAAGGATTGGCGCCGTACCCAAGTGGCTAAGGGAGAGGTCTGCAAAACCTCGATGCAGCGGTTCGAGTCCGCTCGGCGCCTCCAAACATTTGATCACCGCATTCTTGTTCTCATAACCTTGGAGCGTGGCGAAGGGACAAAGTCTTCAATCCCTTTGTAACCAGAGACTAAAAGTAATTATTACTTGCCGCGTATGGCTGCCAGCAGTTGGGCGGAGGGAGCAGTCTTGAGGACATAGCCTTCTGCTCCTGCGCGGAACATTTTCTGGAGCATTTCTTCCTCTTCAAACATCGAAAGCGCGATGATGTGGATTTCGGGTATAAGTTTTTTAATCTGTCGCGTGGCTTCGTCCCCGTTCATCAGAGGCATGGAAATGTCCATTATGATGACGTCCGGATGAAGCCTGCTTGCCAGGGCCACCGCTTCCCGTCCGTTACCCGCTTCTCCGATGACATCGATATCCTGCTGCTCATTCAATAAGGACACCAGCCCTTCCCTCACAATTTTGTGATCGTCTGCAACCAGCAATCGAATGCGGGATTCTTTCCCGTTTGAGACTTCATAGCTCAAGGATCAATATCTCCCTAATATTTTAGTCATGGTAGCGATGCAAGGGTTCCCATGCTTAATCATCAAAGGAACCAGCTGAAACTCCAATCCTTTCTTCGATCCGGACTCTATTTTAATTCTCGCTCCATCATTTAGATAGCCGGGAAATTCAGCATTTTAAATAAATCTCAATTCCGAAGTTAAAGCGGCAGCTTGGAAGGCATTGAAAACACTCGAGTCGTTTGTATGTCGAGTAGCGACAGATTGATATTAGGATGCGGGTGCCGATTGAAGTCTATTATCGAGGGGAGAAGATCGGCAGGTATGCAGCCGACCTGATTGTAAATAATTTGGTTATTGTTGAAATCAAGGCAGCGAAGGCGCTGTGTGAAGAGAACGAAGCGCAATTACTGAACTAATCTCAGGGCGACAAACTATGAAGTCGGATTGCTCCTTAATTTTGGGTATAGATCACAGTTCAAGCGGTTGGTTTTTGAGAATTCCAGAAAGAGGACGCGTACTCCGCGTCCCCTCACGCAAAATCGGATTCTAGAATTTCCAGCGTTTGGGCCTGCATGCCGTAGAGCTTGGTGTAGAACCCATTAGGCTTTGCCATCAGCTCCTCGTGCGTCCCCGATTCGACGATGCGCCGGTTATGCATCACCAAAACCTGGTCCGCATTGCGTATCGTCGAAAGCCGGTGCGCGATGATGAAGCTGGTGCGCCCCTTCATCAGCCGGATCAATCCCTCCTGTATGTGCGACTCCGTCAGGCTGTCGACGCTGGACGTCGCCTCATCCAGAATCAGGATGCGCGGGTCCGCCAGTATTGCGCGCGCGATGCCGAGCAGCTGACGCTCGCCCTGCGAAAGATTATTGCCGCGCTCGGAGAGCATCGAGTCATAGCCGTCCGGCAGCCTCGAAACGAAGTAGTGCGCATTGGCAGTCTTGGCGGCGGAGATCATCTGCTCTTCGGTCGCGTCCGGCCGCGCGTAGAGCAGGTTCTCGCGGATAGTGGCCGCGAAGAAAAACGGCTCCTGCAGCACGACGCCCATGCCAGTGCGTAGATCGTCGATCTTCAAATCGCGGATGTCCGCGCCATCCACCGCGATGCGCCCGCTGCGAACGTCGTAGAATCGGCTCAGCAGGTTGATGAGCGTGGTTTTGCCTGCGCCTGTTGGCCCGACAATCGCCACAACCTGGCCGGGCTCGGTTCGGAAGTTGACGCCCTCGATTACTGTTTTACCTTCTTCGTATGCGAACTCGACATCGCTGAATTCAACCATGCCGCGAATGTAGCTCAGAGGAAGAGCGTTGGGCTTCTCAACGACTTCCGGCTTCAT
>JAHFUH010000706.1 GCA_023265215.1 Acidobacteriota bacterium | reverse complement strand
CAATTCCGGCTACGCGATGGTCCCCTCATCAGCGTGTCAGTTGGCAGCAAATTTTGCCGCCGTCGCTCTGCGAAATTCCTGCCAAGGCGCTTTGGAAAACGGGCGCGTTCTTAATACCCAAGTGCGGCCAGAGTGGTTTGGGGGCTACACCTGCTATGCGTCGGCCGCGGCGGATTGCATCATAACAACATCCTCCATGAAGGAAACAGAGGTGTGCCCCTAAACGCGCGATTCCGCTCGCCAGATGGTTTGAACGGTTGCGTTGCGTTTGGTCTGACGGGCAAAGGAGAATTATTTATGCCACGGCATCTTTACCGCTTCCGGATTGTAGGTGAGGCGCAGAATGGCGATTTGCGCGCTATAGACGCAGCTCGCGATACTGTTGTGCATCTAATTCGTATTCCGGTTGACAAAATTGCGGAAGACAACACTGCACCGGCCGTGGCCCAGAAGATTGAAGTAGAAACTGGCTGCGAAGCTTTCAGCAGCGGTGACGTCTATATTGTTGCCGAGAATGCTGCAAAGAGGCCGGACATACTGCGTATATGCGATAAGTATGGGTTAATACGTCCCGAGCCCGTAAAAACAGAGATAGGGGCAAACAATATATCGTCCAACAAAAAGACGTCGGGTTCTGATTGGAATGTGTTTTTTGGTGCGATTTGCGTGGTTGGCCTGGTTGTTCTCCTGATTTATCTGGGCCAGTCTGAGCAACCACGGCCCAATAGCGGAGCCGCACCTACCTCGTTGTCCATGAGGACGGACACCACCATAGACAAATCGAGACAATCCGGGAATGTGGTGACACCAGCGCAATCGCAGCTGCCGAGGTCCACTCCGGAAAAAGTCGCACCGGCACCGGTCGGTGTAATCCGTGGCGAAGTAGAACAGATACATTATGGTACAAGTGCGATAACCGTTGCTGGCCGGATGATCCGTCTGTACGGAATCGGTCCCTTCTCGTTCACTGATAGCAGTGGTCTCTTTGCCTATTGGTCGACACACAATTTTCCAGTGAGCTGTGTTTCTCAATCGCGGATTTCATATCGCTGTACATATTTCGATAAAAAGCGCGGCGAGCGGGATTTTTCGCGAGTTGTTGTCCGATTTGGTGCCGCACGCGCCGCTCCAAACGCTCCCAAATATCTGAAGCAAGATGAAAGGTTCGCACGGAGTAATGGAATGGGAGAGGCAGACTGATGGATGTACGGAAAAATGTGCGGTGGATTGGTGTATCACCTTCGGTCCTCATTGCCTTGGTGCTTGGAGGCTGCGCGGTAAATACCCAAAGCATTCCATATTACGAACAGCAAAACATACTGACGGTAATCGGTAACGGATCTGTGGAGCTTAACTGCACTCTGGCCTGCGCCGGACAATACGGTTGGAACAGAATCGAGCTGCGGAGAAACTACGACACCGGAAACTGGAGAAATCTGGCATTAATGATTGTCAGATTGAACCATCGCGACGACCAATCGTATTTCTATTTGGGAAGAGCCGCCGAGGGCTTGGGCGCATTCGAGGCGGCATTGGTTTACTACAATAAGTCACTGGCTATTACCCAGAATCAAGCGGCGGGTACCCCGTGTGGAGGGAGCCTTGATGTTTGTGACGGATTTTCGTTTCCGCGCGATGCGCTGTACCGGATCAATGTGGTAAACCAAATTTTGGCCGAACGGCGAGCGGTCCCGGCGAGTGTTCCGGGAAAAACTCCTCAGCCAACGAAGCCTGCACCAGCAAAGGCAAAGAAGACAAAGGTGCCAAAACAAAAGCCATCTGACGATGATATTGTTGGATACTGATAGTCCGGGCGATTGACCGAATTTCATTGTCACTAGCAGAGCATTTTGTGATCTCCTTCGTGCATGTCGAGAGTAGCCGTTTCAGGACTTGCGAAAGTGCAACTTCGACGGCTCATTCCCATTTGCTGATCTGCACGTCTTGGAGAGACCGATAGGTCGGTTTGGCGATCAGATTGATTTTGAAGTTGGGGCGTTATTGTTTGTTTCGAGCCGGTTGATCTCGGCTGCCCCGTCTATGGTTGGTGGACTGGAAATGCCGACTGCGCGGGAACAACTGCCGCAAATTCGTGATGGTGTCGGAGGATCGGTCTCGAGCGCCAATATGCTTGCGCAGCAAAATCCCAGGCTGCTTCCGCAAGTCTGACCACGAACAGCCGGGTGTCGTTGCGCTTCAGGGTGTGCTGGAATTTCGGCAGGTTTTTCGGCTCCGGCGCCGAAAGATGCCCGTGCTTGACCGGCTTGGGGGGCTTTCGGATCGGTATTGGGTTGCCCTCTGCCCGCACTGGTCACCACGGCATAGTGGAAGATTTGGCCGCAATACTGCCCGGCGGCCGGCGCATTACCCGTACCGCGGCTCTCGATCTCTCAGAGGGCATCCAAGAGGGCAAGGGGCGTGATGCCAGCCACTGGGCAACGGAATGCCAGTCACCGGGAAAATGTCGGCCTCCAGCCTGCGCAGGATGTCCTGGCCAAGAATCCGGCAAGGGGCGTTTCCGGCGAGACACTACGGTCGGGGCTTTTTCGCTCCTACCGAATCGGTATTCAGCTGCGAGTAGCGTGCGCTGGTCGGCACCACCTCGAGGTATCAAGGCGATCATGCGGCCTTTGTAGCCGAGCCGCTCCAGCGCCTTCAGGATGGTGTTGTTGCTCATGTGGCGGCGCGGTTTGGTCGGGCTGGGGGCGGGCGCCTTTGCAGGCCGCATCGGTCAGAGGCATTGGGGGTATATCCGCACTTCGATTTTCGAAATGTGCCCCCCAAATATACCCCCCAGCGGCTCGGGATGCGGGGAGCCGTCATTGGGCGGCACAGCGCAGAATTTGCCTGATTTTGTGGGGTCTGAAGATCTTGTGGGAGGCTGTGAAGCAGCCTGAAAAGAAAAGCTGGCGGACCGGAGGGAGCCATAAGTTTGACTTAATAGCAAGAAAACCAAAGAAATTTCAACTTTTGAA
>JAHFUH010000186.1 GCA_023265215.1 Acidobacteriota bacterium | reverse complement strand
ACGATTTTCATTCCGCTGACTTTCATCGCGGGGGTCTACGGCATGAATTTTAAAAATATGCCGGAGCTTAACTGGAAATACGGATACCTGTTTGCCTTGGGAATTATGGCTGCATTGGCTTTGGGCATGCTTTTCTATTTCCGAAAGAAGGGCTGGTTTGGCTCATCGGCAGGTTCAGAAAGAAGCCATCCCTCGGAATCCACGCCACCCGAATAATGGATCTTTGTCACAAACCAATCTGGGCTCCGCGGAGGATTGCCAGAATGTGCGGTTTTATCTTTTCCGGAATCTCCCCTGTGTCCGTGAAAGCTTCATAGCGGAATGTGTTCAGATCAAAGGGGACAGTCTTGTGCATCTCAGTCGGTTGGAACATAAAGATCAGGCGATTCTTCTCATGATTGAGCAAAGCGTAACCGGTCTCAACGCAGACATTTGGTCGCAGTCCAGTAAGGTCAATCAGAATGATGTCGGCAGAAGTGATCGCCTCATACATCCTGGCGTGAATCGGGAATGTGGTCCCCACCTGGGTGCCCATATCAATTAATTCAAGCGCCGCGCCGTCTTCCTTCTTGATCTCCTTAAGAGATTGTCGAATCTGTTTGAGCCGCAGTCCCGCTTTGGGTAACTCTTCACCGTCCTTTGCGGTGGGATACCAGCGCGCCAGGAATACTCGTTTCGGGATTCGTGAACAAACGGTATTAAAAATATCCAATATCTGTTTACTTAACGACTGTCCCTCTTTGAGATCCAACAATCCGTCCCTGCAAAAAAAAATTTCAATCCATTGGGGCCGGCGTGTCGGGGACTAAGCCCATGAGAAACTCTTCGCAGGGCAGACAGAGGATGCCGTTGATTTTTATTCGTTCTTTGCCACCATACAACAAGCAGGCTTGCGCCTTGGGATAATCTTCCCTGAAGGCCAGCAATGATCGAACATCCTTGCTGGAAACGGTCCTTGACCGCTTGACTTCAATGGCAAGGAAAGCATCCTCACCATAAACCACAAAGTCGACCTCTAATCCGGCTTTTGTTCTCCAGAAATACAGCTTTTTGTCCTCTTTACTGTATGCGATCCATGCTCGCAGGTGTTGGGCAACCATACCTTCCAGACAAGCCCCGCCGATTTCCTCAGGCGAGTCCAAGGGACCTTTCGGACGAAGCGACCGAAACACCCCTGCATCCATGTAATAAAACTTGGAGTGTTCAACCAGCTTCCGCTCTGCTCGTTTAGTGAAAACCGGCAGCCTGAAACCCAAAAGCAAATCCTCCAGAGCTTCAATGAATCCTTCGACCGTCTTTCGGTTGACTTGACATTCGCGGGCGACTTCGGATGTGTTCAGCAAGGACGCATGCGAGAAACTCATCGCCTCCAAAAAACGGGCAAAGTTTCCGATGTTGCGAACTAAACCTTCCGCCTGGACCTCCTCTCGAAGATAAAGTGAAACGTATGCCTTCAGCGTTTCGAGCGGTTCTGTGGAGTCTAGAACCAGCGGAAGCATCCCCAACTCAAGGTTTCGTGCGAATTGGAATCGTGAACCAAGTTCTGCAGCAAGGAACGGGTGCAGGGTTTTCAATACCGCCCGACCGGCAAGGAGGTCCGTTCCGCCCCGTTTGAGCTTTCGAGCGCTGGAGCCGGTGAGTATGAATTGCACCCGTCGTTGATTCTCCGTTTCCATTAGTCGATGGACTTCATCGAGCAGACTTGGGATCTTCTGAATCTCGTCCAAGATAACCGTCCTGGCCCGGTTGCTGCCGGAGATTACATCCCCCAGCCTCTCCGGCCCGGCGAGGTATCTTCGAAAAACCTCATGATCAAGCAGATCTATATAAATCGCATCTGGAAAACTCTGCCGCAGCCAAGTGGACTTTCCCGTACCTCTAGGCCCAAACAGGAAATAGCTTCCTTTGGGAGCATTGAAAAATCGCCTGACCATTTCCATAAATGCCGCCTTTTTGGAATTATTGCTGCCATTTTACAACACTAGACGTGCATCCGCCAAAGAAATACTACTTGCAGAATACTGCTAGTCTATGGGCACCGAGCATAGATAGGGCCCCACCGAGGTCAGAAGCGAAAAGATACTACAGCTTTAACAGACGCCGGGGCGTTTCTGTTCCTAGTCTCAAACGCAAACCCTCCAAAATGGCAGCCTGCTTGTCGAAAATATTTTTCATTTTCCAAAGCTTAAATTGCTGCATTAATCCGAAACGACCCACAAATGGTGTGGCGAATGCGGACAGTGGATAATCCGTTCCAAATAGATATCGATCAAAATATTCGGGATGACGACGCAGATAGAAAATCATTCCTGCATTGAGGGGAAGAGAGAGCGCAGACAAATCCAGATAAAAATTGGGATAGGAGGCCATCAGATTTAAAAACACCTCATAGAATTTTCTATGAAAAAATGAGTTGGATCCGCATCCATGAGCGCCAATCACGATTGCGCCTGCTTCCAAGGCTGTTTGAAGCTTCGCTGGGAATCCCAGGTTCTGATCATAAACCGTAAAGGTGTGCTCTGCTCCCAGATGAGACAAAAGGGGTATCTGTTTATCGGCCAGTGCCCTATAAAAGGGTTTATAACGGGAATCCGATGGATCAAAGGCCTGGCTATTGGGAAGAATTTTTATCAGCTTGGCTCCCATGGCTTCCACACGATCGAGTTCGTCCAGGGCATCCCGTCTTTGCGGATTGATTGAAGCTCCTAAGAAGAAAAGGTCGGGATGCTGCGCAACCACCTGGTGCACATAGTCATTCGAGGTGAGACAGGAAGTGCGGTTTAAATCCAATTTACCGGATTCATCGTACACGCCATCAAAGGCTAAAAGAACAGCTTTGGAAAGACGCTCGGAATCCTTCACGTCCGTAACAAGACGATCGACGTATTGCCGGTTCATAATCTCCGGATCAGCATTTTGGAGACCCATCTTCCGTTTGATAAACCACACTACCAGCCCTTTTTGAAACGAAGGGGACATGAGGCATCCATTCTTCCCGTCGGGAAAGGCCGCAGCATGGACGTGAAGATCAATTAGGCTTTTCATCGCTTGGCGCTCTCTTGGTCAACCGGCGAAACACATTATTTATGCTATGCATCACCTTAGGGCATGCGCAATAACGCGGACAAATCAATGGTATTTGTCCGCGTTATTCCGTTTATTCCGTGTAATCCGCGTTCTGCATTTAGGCCGCGCGTAACCGAGGGCCTCAGATCCCGATTTTATAAATGAATTTCAATTTTGCAGCAAGGCCCCTCGGAATGTTATAAGAATAGGTCACATTACCATAGTTTGAGTTTTAGCTTAGGAAGATCTAATGGAGTCTGCACTTTCAGGTACAAAGAAGAAACAGCATTACCACCGTCCCTATGAAAGACCCTTCACGGCCGAAGAGCGTGACACGGTTACGATACTCGTCGGTGGCCTGACGCGGAAACACGAAGAGTTCATAAGAGCCGTTTTCCAGGGGAGTGGGTATAAATGTGAGCTGCTTCCCGTTCCGGATCAAACTGCTTTTCACCTCGGGAAGGAGTTCGGCAACAATGGGCAATGCAGCCCCGCGTATTTCACTTCCGGGAGCCTGATTCAATATCTCAGGAATCTGGAAGCGGATGGCATGTCCAAGCCCGAAATTATCGATCGATATCTGTACTTCACCGCAGGATCTTGCGGACCCTGCCGGTTCGGCATGTACGCCGCCGAATACCGGCTTGCTTTGCAGAATGCCGGTTTCGACGGCTTCCGGGTCCTCAGGTTTCAGCAGGATGATGGCATCCGGCAAAGAACGACTGCGCCCGGATTGAAGTACACGATAGATTTTGGCCTCGGGATGCTCAAAGTCCTATTCCTGGGCGATATTCTGAATGACCTGACGCTCAATATCCGGGCATACGAAGTGAATCCCGGAGAAACGAATCGAATTATTGATTTATGCATGCAGGATCTCTGCGATCATCTGCGCACCTATAAATCTCCCGATTTGCCGGGATGGATGGCGTCCCGATTGACCAAAAGGAACTTCCTGCGAGGCCTTTTGAGCTTTTTATATAAAATGGACCAACACCTGCGCGGGAAGGAATTCAAAGACGTACTGGAAAGATGCCGTCAGCGCATGGACGGCATCCAGATTGATCGCCTGCGCCTGAGGCCGGTCGTTAAAATAATCGGAGAGTTCTGGGCTCAGACAACTGAAGGGGGCGGAAATTACCGAATGTTTGATTTCCTGGAGCAGGAGGGCGCTCAGGTGCAGCCGGAAGCCATCGGCACATGGATCGCTTATCTGCTGGCGCACGCAAAAATGCAAATGTACCCGCGCCGGGGAATGGATTCACAATGCAGGGAAGCCGCCAATATAAGCCAGCGATTCCGGAATGAGCTTGCTTTTCAAAAAAAGCGCGCACTCCTGACGTTAGGAGAGCGAATGTACGCCGGGCTCTATCATTATGTAATCCGATTGCTGGGCAACACAGCACACAAATTGGTATCTCAAAAAAAGCTGGCTCATCTGGCGGATCCTTTTTACCAGCCGCTGGCCCGCGGAGGCGAGGGCTATCTAGAAGTGGGGAAAAATATTTACTATAACAGCCAAAAGCTCTGCCACATGGTTTTGAGCCTGAAACCATTCGGCTGCCTTCCCTCCTCGCAATCCGACGGCGTCCAGTCTGCAGTTACAAGCAAGTTCAAAGACATGATTTACCTCCCGATCGAAACATCGGGAGAAGGAGAGGTAAACGCACACAGCCGCGTTCAAATGGCGCTCGGCGAGGCCAAGGCTAAGGCAAAATCAGAGTTCCAGGAGGTTTTGGCCAGCACGGGCAAACAACTGAGTGAAATCAGGGCTTTTGCCGCCCAGCATCCGGAGCTGAGCAGGCCGTTTTATATAGTTCCGCATCGTCCGGGTATAGCAGGCGTGGCTGCAAATTTCATTCTGCACGTAAGCGACATGATGGCCGGCCGCGGAGTTCCAGCCCACGCTTCTCATCAGAATTGAGATCGGGGTCCGCGTCGGGGTCGGTATCGGTTTTTTCATTTCGGATCGATTGCGACCTCGATGCCGGCTCCGATCCCGACGTTTCCAGGTTTATGCTATTTTCAGGCAGGAGAAGTGAAAGTGCCCAGATTTCGTGTTGGGATTGATGTTGGATCTACCACTGTAAAGGCTGTAGTCGTGGATGCGGATACGGACGCTTTGCTATGGAAAGACTACCGCCGCCATGAAACGCGCCAGGTGGAAACTCTTCTGGAATTCCTGCAGCGCATGGAAAAAGAGACGGGGATAGCGCCTGACAACGCACGCGCTTTCATGACCGGCGTTGGCGGGACCATGCTCACGGACTTAATCGGAGCAAAATTCGTCCAGGAAGTGCTTGCAGCTGCCCTCATGGTTGAGAAGCGCTGTCCCGAAGCCTCCTCCTTTGTGGAAATCGGCGGTCAAGATGCAAAAATCGTCATTTTGCGAAAAGATCCTGAAACCGGGCGCATCAAAAAGATCCCATCCATGAATGACAAATGCGCCGGCGGCACGGGCGCGATTATCGACAAAATAAGCAAGAAAGTGGGAATCCCACTTACCGAATTGTGCCGGCTCCGCTATGCCGGAATTCGCGTCCACACGGTCGCCGGAAAATGCGGCGTATTCGCCGAAACCGATATCAACGGCCTTCAAAAGCAGGGGATTCCTCCCAATGAGCTGATGGCTTCGCTGTTCGAAGCTTTCGTGCTCCAGAATTTAAAGGTCCTGGCGCGCGGCCACACCTTGCTCCCTCATGTCATTCTGCTGGGCGGGCCCAATGCCTTTATACCGGGAATGCGCGAGGCCTGGCAGCATAATATTGCATTGATGTGGGAAGAGCGCGGGGTAAAGATTCCGGAAGGCTTCTCCGTAGAGGAATTGATTCGAGCTCCGGAGGACTCAGAATATTATGGCGCGCTTGGCGCCGCAGAGTTCGGCAAAGAAGAAGAACCGAATGTCGGCCGATATCTCGGTTCTTCTCAACTCGAAGATTTATATGCAGGCCGATCCGAAAGCCGGGGCAACGGCGGTCGAGGCATGCCCGCGCTCGTCGGATCCGAGGAGGAAAAGGAAGTTTTTCTGCGAACTTATGCTCCTCCCCGTTTCACATCCCCAAAATTTAATCCAGGAGATACGGCGCGAGGTTTCATAGGCGTGGACGGCGGCTCCACTTCCACAAAAGCAGTTCTTCTTTCGCTTGAAGGCGAAGTGCTCGCCAGGGCTTACCAGCTTTCCAGAGGCAATCCGATTGAAGACACAATTGAAATTCTGGAGAAACTCCGCGCCCAAATTGAATCCCAGGGAGCGCAAATCGAGGTGCTTGGAGCAGCGACCACGGGCTATGCAAAAGACACCCTGAGGGACGTCATCTGCGCCGATGTTGCCCTCGTTGAAACCGTAGCCCATGCGAAATCCGCCTTGCATTATTACGACACTCCAGACGCCATTATCGACGTCGGCGGACAGGACATTAAACTGATCATTTTGAAGGACGGCCGGGTAAAAGACTTCAAACTCAACACGCAGTGCTCTGCAGGCAACGGCTATTTCCTGCAGGCAATCTCCGAAGGTTTCGGATTCAAAGTGGAGCAGTTTGCAGATGTCGCATTCACAGCCCGCGAAATGCCCATATTCCCTTATGGCTGCGCTGTTTTTCTTCAGGCCGATATCGCCAGCTTCCAGGGGCAGGGGTGGAAACCGAATGAAATATTGGCCGGTCTGGCGGCTGTTTTGCCCAAAAATGTCTGGCTCTACATAGCCAAAATTCCCAACTTGCCCGAATTGGGGACTCGTTTCATCCTGCAGGGAGGGACTCAAAACAATTTAGCTGCGGTCAAGGCACAGGTGGATTTCATCCAGCAGCGTTTCCACGGATCGGGGAAGACGCCGGAAATCATTGTCCACAAACATGCCGGGGAGGCAGGCGCCATAGGCGCAGCATTCGAGGCCATGACTCTCTGGCAGAACGGCCGAAAAACATCATTCATCGGGCTGGATGCAGTCCGAAATATACAATACCAGACCACTGTCGGCGAGGAAACCCGCTGCCATTATTGCAAAAACAACTGCCTCCGGACATTTATCGATATTGCCACAGGCGAAGGAAACAAAGAGAGGCGGTTGATAATCGCCACATGCGAGAAGGGAATGGCAGAGGATCTAAGCTCAATGAAAGCAATCCAGGCCGGCCTGGACGCTTCGCGCGCCGCCCATCCCAACCTTCTCGAATTTGCCGGCCGGGAGGTATGGAAAATCCATACAAACGGGAATTCTGCGGCTCATCTCCGCGGACTCAGCCGTCAAAAAATTGCAAAGAGGGAAAAAATAAGGATAGGGATTCCCCGAGTGCTTGGCATGTTTGCATATGCTCCTTTGTTCAATGCTTATTTTGAGACGCTCGGTGTGCCGGCCGGCAACATTGTGTTCTCCGATTTTACCAACGAGGAAATGTTCCGGGTCGGAGCGATGCGAGGATCCATAGATCCCTGCTATCCTTCGAAGCTTGCTTTGGCGCACATCCACAATCTCATTTTTGAAAAACGCAACCGCAAGCCGCTCGATTGCATTTTTTTCCCGATGATGGACGTGCTACGCTCCCCGCTGGCGAACATACGGGCCAGCAATGCCTGCCCCACAACAGCTCTGACTCCAGAAGTTGTAAGAGCAGCATTCACAAAGGAATCCGACCTATTCGCCCAGCACGGGATCCGTTATCTGCATCCTCTGTTGGATCTTTCCAAGCCCGAACTGCTGGCAAGGCAAATGTATTTAGCCTGGAATCCTGTTCTTAGCCTTTCCAGGCCGGAAAATCTAAAGGCCATTCGCGCGGGCTACGAAGCCCTGGAACGCTTTGAAAAAAGCGTAAGGAGCAGAGCGCGCGAGGTGATAGACCAGCTGGAAAAAGATGGTGAAGTTGGAATAGTTTTGCTGGGGAGGCCGTATCACCACGATCCCGGAATCAATCAAGGGATCCCTGAAGAACTGCAAAAGCGTGGTTATCCCATTTTTTCCCAGACAACCCTTCCATTGGACGGGGATCTGCTCGAACGCCTCTTTGGGGAAGAAATCCGGGAAGGGATCATCCCGGACCCCCTGGATGTCAGCGATGTCTGGAAGCACACATTTTCGGCCAACAGCGCTCTGAAACTGTGGGCTGCAAAATTCACCGCCCGCCACCCGAATCTCATTGCGGTCGAATTGTCCAACTTCAAATGCGGGCACGATGCGCCTATTTATGCCACTATCGAGAGAATTATTGAAACTTCCGGAACTCCCTATTTTGCATTCAAAGACATCGACGAAAATAAGCCTACCGGCTCCATCAAGCTTCGTGTCGAAACTATCGATTATTTCCTGAAACTCTATCGCAAGGAACTGCAGGATCTCAAAAATCGAAAGCCGCAGAGTTGATATAGCTTTTAGGAAAGATGCATAAGGTTTACTATTGCATCAGCTCAACATGAAATCCTCCGGCGCACTTTAACAGACTCCCGTCTGGGATTCCTGTCAGCGTTCGCCAGGAGGTATCTTTGCAAAGCTGAATACTGACAACCTATGGAGGGGCCAATGCTCAAGGACTTCAAGGAATTTGCAATGAAGGGAAATGTTCTCGACATGGCGGTCGGAATCATCATCGGCGCCGCTTTTGGGAAGATCGTGACTTCCTTCGTGACGGATGTTTTAATGCCGCCATTGGGTTTGCTGCTGGGCAAGGTGGATTTCAGCAGTCTTTTCATCGACCTTTCAGGCCAGCACAATCCTACAATAGCTGCAGCCAAAGCCGCAGGAGCGGCCACCATCAACTATGGCATCTTTATAAATACGATAATCGACTTTCTGCTCGTGGCATTTGCGGTATTCCTGCTTGTAAAGCAGATGAACAAATTGAA
>JAHFUH010000705.1 GCA_023265215.1 Acidobacteriota bacterium | reverse complement strand
TTTGGCGGCTTTGGGGCAGGATGCCCGTTCCGCAGGCGTTGACGGAGTTCTTGTAACCGACATAACTCCTGAGGAAGGAGAAGAATATTGCTCCTGCATGGAAGGACAGGGTCTGGATTCTGTTTTCCTGGTGGCTCCAACCAGCAATGCCGAGCGCATTTGCAAAATAGTCTCCTGCTCTCGTGGTTTCGTTTACGTGGTTTCACGCACTGGCGTGACAGGAGAGCAGCAAAAGCTTTCGGATGCAGTTTTTCCCACAGTCAATCGCGTTCGTGAGCATACGCAGCTTCCCATTGCAGTGGGATTCGGGATTTCAGGACCCGCACAGGTGCAGGCCGTTTGGGATGTTTGTGACGGAGCGGTTGTGGGAAGCGCCATTGTATCTGCAATCGAAAACGTGAAGGATCCGTCAAAACTGCCCATCGAAATTGGTAAATTCTGTCGTTGGCTGACTCAGCGCGGATAGGGTGTCCTGCCCCACTCCGAGATTTCCGCGTCCAATTGTTTTCCCATTTAATTGCGAATGCGCTATAAAATTAAGCTCAAACTTCTGAGAGGAGCGCTTTATTGTTCATAATTGACTTTGAGCCGGTTGGCCGGCGCGGGGAGTGCTTTGAAGACCAATCCCTGCTTGATTGCGCGCGCCGCCTGAATGTGGACCTCGTAAGCCTTTGCGGCGGAGCAAGAACCTGCGGGCGTTGCAAGATTCAGCTGATATCGGGAACACTGTCGCAGCCGACACGAGAGGAAAGACAATTTCTGTCCGAACGAGAACTGGAACAGAATTTCAGGCTCGCCTGTCAAAGTTTTCCGCAAAGCAATGTGAAAATATATGTCCCGCCCGCGTCACTGACGGCTCCCCAGCGAACTCAAGTCGAAGGGTTGAATCTGGAGGTGGCGCCGGAGCCGCCCTTCCGCAATCTTGAGGTTCAGTTGAATCCTCCTTCTCTGGGATCGCCGGAATCCGACGATCAGAATCTCTGGAAAGCGTTGCACGCGCGATATGGCATCGCGCCGGGCGCAATCGATCTGAAAGTCCAGCAAAGCCTGTCCCCGCAGCTGCGCAATTCAAACTGGAGTGTTCGTGCAGCATTGCGCGACCGCGAGATAGTTGCGCTGAGCGCGCGATCTACGCGCTGGCTTGGCCTGGCCGCCGATATCGGCACAACTAAAATAGCAGCCTATTTGTTGGATATGGAAAACGGGAGGACGCTGGGTTCGAAGGGCCTGATGAATCCACAGATTTCCTATGGCGAAGATGTGGTTTCGCGCATTGCCGCTGCGGGCAAGTCACCCGAAAATGCCGCCAAACTGCAGGCGCTGGTCGTCGATGCATTGAATGAAGTGACTTCTCAGCTGTGCGCGGACATACAAGCAGACCCTTCCGATATCGTCGAAGCTGTCATTGTGGGAAATACCGCAATCCATCATTTGTTTCTCCGGCTGCCCGTTCAGCAATTGGGGCTTTCTCCTTATGTACCGGCGATCCGGTCGGCCGTTGATATAAAGGCCAGAGATCTCGGGTTGCGAATCGCCCCTGGTGGATATGTGCATCTGTTGCCCAACATTGCAGGATATGTAGGCGCCGATCATGTTGCCATGCTTTTGGCGACCAGGGTTGACCAATACGACGGGGTGACGCTTGCTGTCGATATTGGGACCAACACGGAGATTTGCCTGAACTCCAACGGCAGGATGACCAGCGTGTCCTGCGCGTCGGGCCCGGCTTTTGAGGGCGCGCATATTAAATATGGTATGCGCGCGGCGCCGGGCGCTATTGAACACGTGCGTCTGTCCGGAGAGAAAATGGAACTCCAGGTTATCGGGGGCGCGCCGCCGGTAGGAATTTGCGGTTCCGGTTTTCTGGACCTTGTCGCTCAATTGCGGCTGGCCAATGCGTTGGATGGAAGCGGGCGATTGGTAAATCATCCGCTGGTGCATATTCAGGATGGGATGCGGGAGATTGTACTGGTTGAACGGCCAGGCAGTGACGCGATTACCATTTCGCAAAAAGATGTTCGGGAATTGCAGCTGGCGAAAGCGGCAATCCGGTTGGGCATACGCGCCCTTGTTGAATTGGAAGGCCTCACGGAAGATAAAATCGAAAGAATATTTATCGCCGGTGCATTCGGCACGTTCATTGATATTGAAAGCGCAATTGTAATCGGTATGCTCCCGGCTTTGCCGCTCGAAAGATTCCAGCAGGTCGGCAATGCTGCGGGAACTGGCGCCCGGCTGGCGCTTATTTCTCAAACCATGCGCGCCCAAGCCCGGCAGATCGCTTTGCGGGATCGATATATCGAGTTGGCCTGCATCCCCAATTTCAACCGAAAGTTTGCCGAAGCGAGTTTGATAGATCGGGGACTGACGACAGCAACCAACTGAAAAAGATAAACTAACGGCGAATTCGTTGGACTTTTTAGGGCTTAGAGTCAAAAAAATTACGGATTTATTGGGTCTAAGGAAATTATCGTCTTCATTGCGCTTTTACGAAAACCTTTTATTCCCTTAAAATTAAAATTGAGGCTTGTTTTTTGACTGTAAGGCCTTTTTTATTGACCCGACAATGCATATCTCATGCATTGTCCAGGAGATGTCGTCGTCAGTCCCCCAAGGACATAGGAAATTACTTCTTGGATTTCCGGTTTTACCGTACAATGCTCTCTGACCTCCAAAAGAGAAAGACCGAGTGCATATGAAGGAAAATCGAACTGTTGATTCGATCCCGGAGAGCTTCTTCTGTCCGCTGGGAACTGAGCTAATCCTGCAAATCGAAGGGAGCGACGCCCAGCTTAGGAGTTCGCTCGTCGGCATGGAGCGGGGGAAGTACTTGATCATCAGGATTCCCAGAACTCCAGGGCTAGAGCCGTCACTGATGTCCGGTAATTCCATTAAGGCGATTTTTTTGTATGACGGTACGATCTATGTATTTATGTCAACAATTCTAATGTCTATCCAGTCTCCTGCACCACTTTTCTTTATT
>JAHFUH010000704.1 GCA_023265215.1 Acidobacteriota bacterium | reverse complement strand
TGAAAGTTGAAGCGACCAAGTTCACCGAAGTGGGCTACGTGGGCCGCGACGTGGAATCCATGGTGCGCGACCTGGCGGAGATTGCGGTAGACATGGTCCGTGAAGAGAAAATTACTGAGATTGAAGAGAAAGCGGAACTGAACGCGGAAGAGCGTCTACTCGACATTCTATTGGCGTCGATCCAGAGTGTCCCCGGAGATGTAAGAGGACGGGAAAGCGGAAAAGACCTGTCCCGTATCGAATCCATGCGGGAAAAACTGCGCAAGCAGCTCCGCGCGGGCAAACTGGACCAGCGCCTGGTCGAACTCGAAGTCCGGGATCATCCGATGAATCCGATCTCGCTGCAGTTTTTCGACGGTTCCAGCATCGAGGAACTCCAGTTCAATATGCGGGATATGCTTTCAGGCATGATAGAGGGCAAGTCAAAAAAGCGCCGGATGCCGGTGGCCGATGCCGCGGATTACATCGTGCAGGAAGAAGAACAGAAGCTGGTGGATATGGAACAGGTCGCGCGGCTCGCGATCAACCGCGTAGAACAGAACGGCATCATATTTCTCGACGAGATCGATAAGATTGCCGGACGTGAGTCGGGTCATGGGCCGGATGTCAGCCGCGAAGGCGTGCAGCGCGATATTCTGCCCATCGTGGAAGGCACCAGCGTCAACACCCGCTATGGCATGCTGCGCACGGACCACATCCTTTTCATAGCCGCGGGCGCGTTCCACGTCTCGAAGCCGACAGACCTTATTCCGGAGCTGCAAGGAAGATTTCCGCTTAGAGTGGAAATGAGTCCTTTGAATGAAAATGATTTCATTCGGATCCTGAAAGAGCCAAGGAACGCTTTGATCAAACAATACATCGCGCTGTTGGGTACGGAGGGGATGAAGCTCCGGTTCACGGCGGATGCGATCCGCGAAATAGCCAGACTCGCCTGCCTGGTGAATGAAAGCACGGAAAACATCGGCGCCCGCCGACTCCATACAATCGTGGAAGCGCTGCTGGAAGATGTGTCCTTTGAAGGGCGGCAGCGTAAAGTGAAACATGTTGAAATCACGGCAGACTTTGTCCGCAAAAAGCTGGAGGGCATCGTGCAAGACAAGGATTTGAGCCGGTATATTCTCTGATGCTGAAAACGCAATTTAGCAAAATTCATATTCTGAACACAACGATGCTCCTCGCCGTGGTGGCGGCGTTCAGCGCTGGTTGCGCCAAAATCGGAGAACCCCAGCCTCCGGAAATCCGCATTCCCAAACCGGCGGCGGATCTGACCGCTCATCAGGTGTCGGATGCGATCGTGCTTACATTCACCAAGCCAGCCCTGAATACCGACGGATCGCCGGCAACCACTCTGGCAAGGATTGAAGTGTTCCGTCTTCTCGAAGATTTGCGCCCGGGCGCCCCGCCAAATCCTCCGCCGGAAGAACAGTTCGTTCAGAGTGCGGTGCGCATTCGGTCCATCGCGTCGCCCAGCTTCCCGAATTTTCTGCAGAAAGAATCCTTTGTGGTACAGGACAAGCCCGAGCTTCCGGGAAAAACTTCCATTTATTCTCATGCGTTTCGCTACGCCGTCCTTTTCATAAACAAGAAAAACCAGGCGGCCGGCTTCAGCAACCAGGCATTCATAGCACCCGTCCCCATCCCGCTTCCTCCGACGGGGATTTCGGCAAGAGTGACGGAAGATGCCATACGGCTAAGCTGGACGGAGCCATCGGAAAACATGGATGGATCGAAACCGCCGCGTCTCGTCGGGTACGACATTTATAAGTCGAAGGACCCGCAGACGCTGCCCTCAGCACCGGTCAATCCCAACCCTTTGCCAAAACCGGAATTTGAGGATCGCGACTTTCAGTTTGATCAGACGTATCACTACGCGGTCAGAATTGTGGGGAGCATTCAAAACCCGTATGCGGTAAGTCTTCTATCCGATATACTTCACGTTGAAACGCGAGACACTTTTCCTCCGGCTCCGCCCGAAGGCTTTAATGCAATTCGTGAGGGGGGCGATTTAGTCCTGATGTGGGTGCCGCCTGAATCGCCGGATGTGGCAGGCTACCGGGTTTACCGGCTGGACAAGAAATCAGGCTCCCGCGTGCTGCTTCAAAAGGATGTGATCACGGCTCTGAGTTTCCGCGACAGGCAGGTGGACTCCGAAAAGCAATACGAGTACTCTATACAGGCCGTGGACGCGCACGGCAATAAAAGCGCTCCGGTTCGAACGGAAGTGGATATCCGCTAGCATGCGTATAAGTTGTTAGTCTTTTTGCTCGGAGACGCGAAGGCTCCGATTTGTTTTGAGATAAACGAAGAACAGGAGAAGGTTTTATGAAATTTTTCTTGGACACTGCAAATATTGACGAAATACGAAACGCGGCGGAGTACGGATTGATCGATGGAGTGACGACTAATCCTTCGCTCGTCAGCAAAGAAGGTCGCGATTTTAGAGAAATCCTGCTGGAAATCACCAGGATCGTGGACGGCCCGATCAGCGCGGAGGTCGTGAGCACAGATGCGTCTGGAATCCTGCGCGAGGCCTACGATTTAGCGAAGATTCACAAAAATATTGTAGTGAAAGTCCCGATGATCAAGGAAGGGATGAAGGCGCTCAAGCAGCTGTCCAAAGACGGGATCAAGACCAATATCACTCTCGTTTTTAACTCCAATCAGGCTCTCGTCGCCGCGAAGCTCGGTGCGACCTATGTTTCGCCGTTCGTCGGCAGGTTCGACGACATCAGTGAAGTGGGAATGGACCTGATCGGCGACATCGCCCAGATCTTCGCCAATTATCAGTTCTCGACCCAGATCCTTGTTGCCAGTATCCGCCATCCGCTGCATGTGCGGGAAGCCGCGCTATTGGGCGCCCATGTCGCCACCATGCCCTTTAAAGTGCTGGAACAGCTGCTCAAGCATCCGCTGACGGACATCGGGTTGGAGCGGTTTCTGAAAGACTGGGAAAAGGTGGCAAAGCCTTCTCAGAGGTAGAGTAT
>JAHFUH010000185.1 GCA_023265215.1 Acidobacteriota bacterium | reverse complement strand
CCTGTTTCTTTTGCGCGCTTTCCTCTCCATTATTCGTTTCCGTTTTGCATTCCCGTTGTGCCTGGGCCGAAACGCCGGTGTAGGCTGCGTATGGAGTTCATTTTCGGTCGCCATATCCATAAGTTGTTGGTTCTCATCGAGAACATAGATGGGCTCTTTGCCATTCCAGGTTGTAAATAGGTCGAGACGCTTCTTGCCGTGGTCAATCCCAACTACGCAACGGAATCGGAATCCCTGTTTCATGCCTACTGAGATGATTTCTTCATCAATGATCACCGTTGGGCATGAGGTGCAAAAATAGCCGGCCGGTGCAAGCATCACACGGGGAGAAATATTGGTGGCGTAAACGAAATTTGCGTTGCATTGTTGCGTTGCGGCTCCGCAGTTTGGGCATCTATCAGTCGAACCGATGAATCGTTTGGAGAATCCATGCTCGGTTTTTCCATCAAAGAGAGGCAGCTTGTTTATTCTTGCGATCTCATCCTGCAGCCCCTCCCGGTTTTCCGGGGCGAGGCTGTCCAGATCCACTGTCAGCAGTTCCATATTGCTGGAAACAACTTTGCGAATTCCAGTGATGTCATTTCCTTTTTTTATTTTATCTTCCTGTTTTTCACGGCCTATAAAGCGATGAAATATGCTCATTTCTTTCTCCAACCATCCAATAGCTTAGAGCGTGGAAGGACAACTGGGCTAACATGCATTATGCAATAAAATAAAAGAGCTTCGCGAGATCCAAATTATTTGTGCTGAATTCCGCGCTTCTCAGGTTGCGCTTGAGTCATGCTTCTGAAACATCTCGTCTGATACTAAAACTCTAAAACTGTGGACAGCCATTTCATGCATAATTCAGGTATTAGCAATGGAAGATCTTCATCCAAAATCTATGCCTTTGATTTTCTTGAACTGGCAGCCGGGCTGAGTTTATTGATCATACGGGGTAGAGCCAGAGGGCATGGGTGATGATTTCAGGAGGAAATCGGGACATCTATAAGCGGATTCCATCCAACCATTGTCGCTCAATTCGGCTTTACCTACAGGTCACTTAAAGGTGGATGCCGACTTCCTGATACGGTTCTCCAGGCCTGTGTGGGCGGATTTGAATAGTAACTTTCCAATCGAGGCGCTTGAGAAAATCAAGCAGCTTGTCGGTAGTAAAGCGACCGAAATGGCCATTCATCAAATGAGATACTTCCGGCTGTTTGATCCTGAGCAAATAAGCAATTTCGCGCTGTTTGAGCTGCCTATCTTATAGCAACTGATAGACATGAAACCCTAACTTCGCGCGAGTATATAGCTCGTCAGAATCTTTAAGCCCTAGATCGGCAAAGACATTGCCTGAGCCTTCTTCGAATTCTACTTTTTTCTGCTTGCTATTATTCATTTTCCGAAAGTTCCTTAGCCTCCGCATATCGCTGTTTGATCAGATCAACCTCGCGCTTTGGCGTAGCGACACCTTTCTTGGATGCGCTGGTTGCATCCGGGGAGCCTGAGCGAGCTGCGTATCTTTATGAAAGCTTAATTGCCGGATGCTACGAGAAGGCTGAGGAGATCGGCGCACCGGCAGGGCCTATCCACGATATACTTCCCGACGGTGTCTAACCTTGATAATGATGATCAGCAATACTTTGTCTTGAATTGTATAAAGAACCCGATAATCCCCAATTCGAATCCGGTAAAAGCCCTCTTCACTTCCCGACAGCTTTTCTACACCCAAAGGACGGGGATTTTCCGCCAAGGCTGATATCTTCCTGCCAACCCTATCCACTACATCTTTTGGCAAGTCCTTCAAATCCCGGCGAGCGGCAGGCCGAAACTCGATTCTATACGTCACCTAAATCCCTAATTCCTTTTTGATGTCATCCCAAGGGATGTTTGAACCAGGCTCATTAAGGGCTTTTTTGATTTCAGCCAAATCCACCCTATCTTCTAATTCTCTGAGCAGCGTCAAATCCTCCATTGGAACAAGAGCAGCCACGTCTTTATTGTTTCTCTGGAGAACAATTCTCTCCCCGCCAAACGCTACTTTATTTATGGCGGTCGCCATGTCTTCGCGGAGTTGGGATGCGGTTAAGCGAGTCATATAAACCATCCTTACGTTTCGTACATTTTGTATTATTACTACGTTTTGTTCAAGTCCTTTGCGCGCTCAATGCATCCATTTGTTGTTTTTGTAGCTGCTGAAATCATCAAGTTTCAACTTTCTATCTATTGTTTATTATTCGCAATGGTTATGGTAAAAGCAAAATTGCGAAAGCCTACACTCAAGAGAAGAGCAAGTGAAATCAACGGACTATGCCACGATAGATTTGTTAAAGCGAAATCATCCCGCATGGCGAATGCTTTGTTCTGATCACGCTCCGCTCATAGCGAGCTTTCTTCATCGCACGTTTGTAGCGCCAAATGTGCGCGTCCTATCGCAAGCCGATCTAACAGAGCTGTTGGAAGACAAGTTGTTCGAATTGCGGGGACATCTTGGGGCCGGCGCCTTCCCCAGACCGGCTTTGGAATATCTAAATGACTGGGCAGGCAATGACAAAGCATGGCTTCGAAAATTTTATCCACCCGGTTCAGATGAAGCGCATTTCGATTTAGCGCCGGCCGCAGAAAAAGCAATTCAGTGGCTCACAAGCCTTAGCGAAAGGACGTTTATCGGGACTGAATCGAGGTTGTTGACATTATTTGATCTGCTGAGACAGATGTGCGAAGGAAGCGAAACCAATCCGGAGGCGCGCATTGCCGAATTGCAGAAACGCCGGGATGAAATTGACGCAAAAATCGATCAAATCCGACAGGGCGACTTGCGCCTGCTGGACGATACTGGAATAAAAGACCGTTTCCAGCAGTTTGTTCAAACAGCAAGAGAATTGCTCACCGATTTTCGCGAGGTGGAAGAGAATTTTCGCAAGCTGGATCGCCAGGTTCGCGAGCAAATTGCGTTATGGGATGGAGCGAAAGGCGCTCTTTTGGAAGAGATCATAGGAGAAAGGGACGCCATAGCCAATTCCGATCAAGGAAAGAGTTTCCGCGCGTTCTGGACATTTCTCATGTCACAGCAACGGCAAGAAGAGTTGTCTCAGCGTCTGGAACACGTTTTGACCTTGCCGCCCGTTATGGAAATGCAGCCGGAGCCTCGCTTGCGGCGTGTTCATTATGATTGGCTGGAAGCGGGCGAACATACGCAGCGAACGGTCGCCCGTCTTTCCCAACAGCTCCGCCGTTTCCTGGACGATAAAGCCTGGCTGGAAAACCGCCGCATAATGGATATATTACGGGAAATCGAAACCTCCGCGTTGGCAGTTCGAGAAAAACCGCCTGCCGGAGATTTCATGACGCTTGAAGAAACTGCGGCCTCCATCGACATGCCGATGGAGCGGCCCCTTTTCACGCCTCCGATCAAGTCTGTCATCGCTGACTCAGACCTGGAAAATGGCGAAGCCATATTGGATATGGCAGCTCTTTATTCTCAGGTAGTGATCAATAAGCAGGAGCTGGCCGGCAAAATTCGAAGGGCGCTGCAATCGCGATCTCAGATCAGTTTGCGCGAATTGCTTTATGACTATCCTCTGGAACATGGGCTTTCTGAGCTCGTAGGATATTTGCAAATTGCCGGCGAATGGCCTCACGCCGTCGTGACAGAGAAAGAGCAAGACATAGTTGAATGGCGGACGCAATCGGGCGCAATCAGGAGAGCAAGGCTGCCGAAAATAATTTTCGCGAGGCAGTGAGAATGCAAAAAGACGTCAACGCATCTATGGACAACTCCAAACCTAATCTCTCGTCGGTAGTTATTCCTCTTCTCAAAAGCGTCTTATATCAGGAGAATACTCCCGATCTGTGGAATTCACTCCTCTCCCTGCAGGCCCAAACGCGTGACTTTGTATCTGTGCTGGGATTGGAGCTTATTCTGAATGAATCTGAAGGCTATGCCTTTTTACGTTCCAAACCGGAAAACGAACTTGAGGAATCAGGAAAGATTCCGCGGCTCATAGCTCGAAGGCCGTTATCATTTCCAGTGAGTCTGCTTCTGGCGTTATTGCGAAAAAAGCTTGCTGAATTCGACGCCAAAGGAGGAGATACGCGGCTGGTGCTGTCGCGAGAAGAGATTGCGGATGCCATCCGAATCTTCTTTGCCGCAGGCAGCAATGAGAGCCGCCTGATCGATCAAATCGACGCTAATATTGAAAAGGTTCTCACTATGGGATTCATGCGCCCGCTGAAGGGGCAGGAAAATACGTTTGAGGTGAGACGCATCTTGAAAGCGTATGTCGATGCGCAATGGCTATCGGAGTTTGATCAACGGCTGCAGGAGTATCGATCCCATCTTTTCGGATCGAATATTCAAAATGACTGAAACTGATGCTCCAAAACACCAAACTGGAAATAGCGATCTGATTGGATTTCGACTGGAACGCTTCGAAGTGTTCAATTGGGGAACCTTTGATCGCCAGGTTTGGACCATGCATTTAGGAGGCAAGAACGCCCTGCTCACAGGGGAAATTGGCTCCGGCAAGTCCACCCTCGTGGACGCGCTGACTGCATTGCTGGTTCCATCGCATCGCGCAGCTTTCAACAAAGCTGCAGGGGCAGACGCCCGGGAACGAACGCTTCGCTCATACGTTCTTGGTTACTACAAATCCGAGCGCGGCGAAAGCTCAGGAAACGCAAAGCCGATAGCATTGCGCGACAATAATAGCTACTCCGTCATCCTGGCCGTCTTCAGCAACTGTGATTATCAACAAACAATAACTATCGCCCAGGTGTTTTGGATAAAGGATCTCGCAGGCCAACCGGCGCGGTTCTACGCGGCTCATGACGGCGACCTGTCGATCGCCGCCGATTTTGCCAATTTTGGCCCCGATATTCAGAATTTGCGGAAGCGGCTGAGATCCGCGGGTGTGCAGCTGTTCGATACCTATCCGCCCTATGGCGCACATATCCGCCGTAGACTTGGAATAGGCCATGAACAGGCACTGGAGCTTCTTCATCAAACCGTTTCGATGAAATCGGTCGGCAACCTTACCGATTTTGTTCGCAATCACATGCTGGAACCGTTTGATATAAACTCCCGCATCAAGGCTTTAATCGGGCATTTTGATGATCTGAACCGAGCCCACGAAGCTGTACTTACTGCCAAGAAACAGATGGAAATGCTCCAGCCCCTGGCGGTCGATTGCGAACACCACAGCGAGCTGAAGAGAAGCGTCGAACGGCTGCGCGGATGCCGTAACGCGCTGAAAACCTACTTCGCCCGAATCAAAGCTGAAATGCTGAATAAGAGGATCAGACAACTATCCGAAGAATACGCTCGCAGGAATTCTGAGATTGAATCCCTGGAAGAGCAATTCAGGATGCAGCAGAACCGGGAACGGGAAATCCAGAGAAGCATAGCGGAAAACGGCGGAGAACGGATCGAACAGATTGCAAATGAAATCCTCCGGTTTGAAAAAGAGAAAGAAAGCCGAAGGAGACGGGCGGACCGGTATTCCGTCCTGGCAAAGGAAACAGGCTTGCTGCCGGCCGAGAATTGCGAGGTGTTTCTTTCACAGAAAGACAGGATTGGAACTTTGCGAGAAATCGTCACGCAAAAGGAAGCGGACCTGCAGAATAAACAGATCGAATCAAAGAGCGAATCCGCGCAAAAATCCCAGGAACTCTCCAACTTAACGACGGAGATTGAAAGCCTCAAAGCCCGGCGCAGCAACATTGATTCCCGTCAGATTGCAATTCGCGATGCTCTCTGCGCCGCATTGGGCATTCGCAACTTGCAAATGCCTTTTGCCGGAGAATTGATCCAGGTGCGCCAGGAGGAAGCGGACTGGGAAGGCGCGATAGAACGGATGTTGCATGGTTTCGGATTATCGCTGCTGGTCAAAGATGAATATTACGCCCAGGTAGCGCAATGGGTTGACAAAACGCATCTTCAAGGCAGGCTGGTTTACTACCGCATCCGCCCCGGCATTCGATCGGATCTTCCCGAACCGCCCCCGGATTCTCTTGCGCGAAAGCTGTCCATTAAACCCGATTCGGATTTTTACAGATGGCTGGAACGTGAAGTGGCGCATCGTTATGCCGATGTTATCTGCTGTTCGAATCAAGAGCAATTCAGACGGGAGATCAGCGCACTCACCCCAGCGGGGCAGATTAAATCAAAAGGCGAGCGTCACGAAAAGGACGACCGCTTCCGGATCGATGATCGAAGCCGCTATGTGCTGGGTTGGAATAATACCGCCAAAATTCAGGCGCTTGAATCCAAAGCCAGGGCATTGAGAAGTCAGCTTGCTGAAATCATATTAGGATTGAAAAAGCTGCAGCAGCAGCATAATCAAATAAGAACTCAGCTCGACCGCATTTCGAAAATTGAGGAATTCGCCGATTTCTCAGAGTTGGATTGGCAGCCTCTGGCGCTAACGATCGAAACCCTATGGGAAGAAAAAAAACGCCTCGAAGGCGCTTCCGATTTACTCCGAGCCCTGAATGAACAACTAAATGAAACCCATCGGGAACTGGATGCGGTTAGAAATAAACTCGACCTGCAGAAGGATGCACGATCAAAGCTTGAACAGAAAAAGAGCGACACCGAAGCTATGCTCCTTCAGGCGCAGGAATTGATTGAGGGCGCCGACGCCTCCATTTTAATCGAGCGCCAGGAAGAGCTGGACAACTTGCGCGCCGAGGCTTTAGGAGAACGTCAACTCACTATCGAGTCTTGCGACAACCGGGAACAGGACGCACGGCAATGGCTGCAAGACAAAATTGACGCCGAGGATAAAAAAGTAAACCGTCTATCCGAAAGGATAATCGATGCGATGCGCCTGTTCCATTCGGCCTTCCCGCTGGAGACACAGGAAGTGGACGTTTCGGTCGAGGCAGCCGGAGAGTATTGCTCGATGCTTGATAAGCTTATCACCGACGACCTCCCAAGGTTCGAAAGCCGCTTCAAGGAACTGCTCAATGAGAACACCATCCGCGAAGTGGTTAATTTCCAGATGCAGTTGGCTCGCGAACGGGAAACAATCAAGGAACGCATCAGCCGGATCAACGATTCCTTGACGCAAATCGATTACAATCCCGGGCGCTTCATTGCTTTGGAGGCGCAGCCCACCCAGGATGCCGATGTACGGGATTTTCAGAGCGAATTGAGGACTTGCACCGAGGATGCACTGACAGGCTCTGAGGATGATCAGTACTCTGAAGCCAAATTCCTTCAGGTCAAACGAATCATCGAGCGTTTTCGCGGACGGGAAGGCCAGTCCGACTACGACGCCCGCTGGACCACGAAGGTAACCGATGTGCGCAATTGGTTCGTCTTCGGGGCCAGCGAGCGCTGGAAGGAGGATCGCTCTGAATATGAGCATTATTCAGATTCAGGTGGAAAATCGGGAGGACAGAAAGAAAAGCTCGCGTATACAGTGCTCGCAGCCAGCCTGGCATATCAGTTTGGCCTTGAATTGGGAGAGACGCGCTCGCGATCTTTCAGATTTGTAGCTATTGATGAAGCATTTGGCCGGGGATCGGACGAATCGACACACTATGGACTAAGGCTTTTTTCTCAGTTCAATCTGCAATTGCTCATCATTACGCCTCTGCAGAAGATTCATATTATCGAGCCTTTCATCTCCAGCTTGGGATTCGTTCACAACGAAGATGGCCGATCCTCAAAACTGCGCAACCTTTCGATCGAAGAGTATCATGAAGAAAAAGGAGGGAGAACGGGTGAACTGGACTACGCCCGCCGACATCAGGAAACAGGTTCATAAGCTATGGGATAAGGGGAAGCTGCTTTCGGCCCTGCTCGAAGGCGATACTCTTTTCCCGTACCGCGCGGCGCTGAAATCTCCAAACTCTATTGAATTGTCGAGCGAATTTGACGCCGTTCGCAAGTGGATAGAGGACTTGCGTAAGGGCGAAGAGAAAGGATACCGCATAGTTTGGCGAGAGCTAAACCATCGCATCCTGGGCCGCAATTCGCTGCCGAAGGAAATATGGATCGATTCACTCGACCAAGCCTTGGCCTGGATCGGAAAAACAAGGGACGCTCAGGTCTTTAAAACAATTGCCGACGAAACCAAGCGTCGCCAGCCACGCCTGTTGCAGTGGCTGGCCACACATCCCTTGCAAGCGCTGGAATTTGCCCCCGTATGGATCCAACTCCTGGATATTGTCGCCTGGATTCAAAGCCATCCGCTTCCCGGCATTTATCTGCGACAGGTTGATCTTCCCGGCATTTCTTCGAAGGCGATCGAAAGCTTTCGAGGCGTTCTTTCCGAACTATTTGATCTTGTCTTGCCGCCGGAAGCCATTAATCCGGCCATGACCGGAGTCAAGAGCTTTTGCCGACGCTATGGGTTTCGCGACAAGCCGTTGCGCATCCGTTTCAGGATTCTCGATCCCAAGCAAGCAATCTTTCCGTCAGAGGATCAGGATATTACCGTTACGGATGGGACCTTCTCCTGCTTGAACCTGCATAAAAGACGCGTTTTTGTCACCGAAAACGAGACCAATTTTCTGGCGTTTCCACCGTTGGGAAACAGCCTGGTGGTTTTCGGCGCAGGCTATGGTTTCGAGGCGCTTGCCGGCGCTCATTGGCTCCATGATTGCGAAATCCACTACTGGGGAGACATCGACACTCACGGTTTTGCCATCCTCGACCAACTGCGCGCTTCGTTTCCACAGGCTCAATCTCTGCTTATGGATCGGGATACGCTGCTTAGCCATCGTCAGCATTGGATAACGGAGCCTGAACCGGAAAAACGCGACCTGTCAAGACTGACTGATTTGGAAAATCAGCTATATAACGATCTGCGCTATAACAGCTTCGGTTCAAGCATTCGCCTTGAGCAGGAAATGATAAATTTTGTGTGCGTTGAACTGGCGTTGCATCGCCTGCAGTGAACAATCAGGAGTTCATAAGAATATCGCGCTATGCGTGATATCATCCCCGGGATTGGAGA
>JAHFUH010000703.1 GCA_023265215.1 Acidobacteriota bacterium | reverse complement strand
AAAGTCGTTTAGAATTCAAATAGAAGTATTAAACGGCCCCAGGGGGGCCTTCCTAACGCTAATGCCCTCCTCAGGAGGGCTTCCTGAGGCCACCCGCTCTGCGGGTGGAGTGTTCACTTACTTCGACTGTTTTGGAGGCTTTTCAGGAAGCTGCTGAATAATATCTCCTTCGCGGCCGTAGCCGTTTTCACGAGCGTGCTTTTCCCAAGCATCCCTGTTGTTGTTTTTCAAATCATCTATCGTTCTCGTCTTTTCGTAATTTCTGCGCTTTAGATCCTCTCCGTTTGCCCGCTGTGCCTGCAAATCGAGTCGCGCCTTGGCCAGATCTCGATATCCGCCCGGTCCCCAAAAACTAAATAAAAGGATAACCATTACCGCAACAATGCATAGGATATAATAAAGCTCTTTTTTGTAGGACGGCCGGTTTTTTCGATAGCTCATAGGCGAATCCGTGGGACACTGGCATAATAATAACTGACGCTTGGTAAAATCAAGCATTTAGCAATTAGCAATCAGATTTCAGCCTGAAATAGAAGCAACACACATGAATCACATACTCGTTGTAAGCACCGCCAATACGATGAAACTAGCCGAAGAGATCGCGCTAGCCCTTGTTGAAAATCGTGAGGCCGCATGTGTTAACATCGTTCCGGAGATTCGCTCGATTTATAGATGGGAAGGGAAAGTAACTCAGGATAAAGAATTCCTGTTGCTCATCAAATCGTCGGCGGAAAAATTTGAGGCGATCAAGTGCAGAATCCGCAGCCTTCATTCCTACCAGGTTCCGGAGATCATTGCACTACCGATAACACTCGGGGACGCAAATTACCTGAACTGGCTGCGGAAAGAGCTTTTGGCTGACAGTTGAATGCTTTTTTTGTGAAATAAACCGCAATCAGCCGAAACTTCTCTGTCGATGAAAATTTCGACAGCCGCCCACCTTCGAAGATATCAGGCGCTTCTGAACACTGCAAAAAACAAAGGAAGTACAGCTCAAATCCGATGGCGATCTATGGATTTGGGTTCATGGGATGATTTGAATCCGCGCTGGAATGTTGTCAGCAGGAAAATTATTTTTCGATTCTTCCATGAAAGAAATTATTCTTTCCGGATCTCCTCGATTAAGCCGAATCCATCAGGAATCAGCATCCTCTTTTCCAGCCCTCAAAATCCGATTCCCGAGTCTTTTGACGTGCAATGGCTGGACGCTGAGCACGAACACTCTGGAAATTCGGGACAGTTCTGGAAACTAATCAGGCACTGGCTGAAGCTGAACTTCCCGGCATGCGAGATTATGTGGGCCGGCAAAAAATCCGATCTTGCGCGCAGCATTTCCGGCCGATTCTTCCGCGCAATTTTTCGATGCCATGGGCGGTATTCCATTTTGATTGCAGTGGATGCCGATGTCGTCCCGGAGGTACACCTGGCGCTCAGCCAGGCTCTTCTATGGCTCTCCTGCCTGGCGGTCGGGAATCAAATCAAGGCGCCTGCCGCGATACACTTTCTGGTTCCTCTGGGTGAGTCTTCGATACTGAACCATAGATGCCAATACCTGAACAGGAGGCGTGTGGATGTCAAGGTCTGGGAATATGAGGAGGGAGAAAGCCTTAAAATCGATCGTGCGGCATCTTCTTTTGGCGTGGAAGATAAGGACTTCCGCTGGCCTGTTACCGGTCCATTCCGCTGGAGTGCGCAACTCGAGCAGGTGCTGAAAATGGCGCCCGATCTCATTCGACGGTACCCCCGTTTTTATGATTACGACTCTCTTCGACTTTGGGGGCTTGAGTTTGCGCAGGCAACGGGATCGGATCGTGATCGCATCTGCTTTGGAGTGGGGACGCCGCGGATTGAGTTGAACGAAGACAATTACGATTGTCTCCGGAATCTAGTCAGCGAAATTCTATTCTATAGAAGAGCGGATAGCCCCGACATCCGGCACCCCTATTACAGGCTTCAGGCGGAGAGGTGGCTTGAATCTCTTATTTTAGAAAATATCCCGGAGCTCTTCCCGGAAATGGCGCCGGAATCCGTTTATTCTCAAATCCCGGTTTATGTAGGGAAAGATCCGGGAAGATTGGACATACTGGGTGCAGACCGCCGGGGAACCCTTACGGTTATGGAATTGAAGGTTTCAGAAGATGTGGATATGCCCGTGCAGGCGTTGGATTATTGGGGTAGGGTAATCCGGCATAACGCAAATGGCGATTTCAAGCGTCGTGGTTACTTTTCGGAAATTAATCTGAACCGCCAACGGCCTAAAATTTACCTGGTTTCCCCCGTATTTTCGTTCCACAGTTCCACCGAGTTGCTGCTTCGTTATCTGGATCCGGAACTGGAGGTGTGGAAAATTGCCATTAATGAGGATTGGCGCTGCGGGGTCAAGATATTGCGCCGTGTTCGGTATTGTTGCGGAGACTTCAAATGATTCTTCGGCTTATTTTTTTTCTTCCTTGGGCTTTTCTTCCTTGGGCTTTTCGTCCGGATCTTCATGCACGGACTTTATGGCCGACTTGAAATTTCGGATGCCTTCCCCTATGCCTTTCCCAAGCTGAGGAATCTTGTTGACACCGAAAATCAGAATTACGATTACCAGAATAATGACGAGTTCCGGCGCTCCCAAGCCAAACATGTCTTACCTCCTCAACTATCCACAGCGTACTTTACAGGTCTCCGAAAGTCAAACAAATCGAATGAACAGGGTGCAATTGGAAGTGCGAGTCAATGTGTGATGGACAATAAACGATTACAAGCGCTGAAAGCGCGGCGCAGCAAAGCCCTGTAAGGGCGTGACACAGGCCAATTGTGCCGCCCCTACAGGGCTCCGAAACCCTGGGCTTTGCTGCTTCGCGCTTTCAGCGCTTGTAACACCTTGACTGGCACTTCCGATTGCACCTGAATGAACAGGCTCTCCACTAAGGGCATGCGCAAGAATTACTTGGCATTTTGGCGCGAGCGCCTGGTGGGCAGATGCAAGACGACGCGACGCAGGCGA
>JAHFUH010000184.1 GCA_023265215.1 Acidobacteriota bacterium | reverse complement strand
CGACAAAGTTCGAGGAAACAACCGAAGTGTAGAGTTCCAGCGTCTCGATGCCGTTATCCTGCTTCCAATATAAACCTTTGCCTTCCATCCTGTTGGTAAGGTGATGGCGCTGTTCCGGCGGTTTCTGCCCTGCGACCTCAACATAGCCGAAATAAATCTGCCGCTGCACTTCCCTGGGATCGAGCGGGAGATCCTGTCCGCCCAGGGCCTTTTCCTTCTTGTCGCTGCAAAACCACACCTCAAAAACCGTGACAAGATTCGTATCCCGATCGACGAAAACATTATAGCCTTTCTCGGTTTTGGGAATCATGTGGGAAAAGAGAACCAGAAACTTCTGGGTCAATACGCCGTAGCCGCATTCCACGGCTGATCCCTGTCCTTCAACGAAAGAAAGCTTGTTTTTGCTTTTGAAGGAATAGGTCAAAACAGGGCCATTGTCGGTCACAATTTTTAGCGACTTCCCGGCCAGAGCATCCGAAAACTCAGACGCGGATTTTGGGCCGGCTGCAGTCACCACCAGTTTCTGGTCTATCTGGTCTTTTGTGAGTTTTGTATATTTAAATCTGTGCATTGGAATATTCATACTTTATCTCCTCAAATATCAAATCTGTTCTGCAGCAGACAAGTGCAACCGCGCTGCCGCTCCGGAGGCGCCCAGCCAAAAAAACTGAAAATGAAAAACGTAGGAGGATCTTACTACGAAATATAATCAACAACCACAAATTTGAGGACGAATGGGGAAATAATAACCCGCCGGATTCAACGGAAATGCGTGGCCGCGGGTAATGGCCGGCAATGCGCGGCGATGGCGATAAAACCAACGTGTACAAAAACTCCGAACAATATTTTTCGAACTGGGATAAAATCGCAGGCAGGGCGGAATTGGTGTCGCGGACTTCGACGCCGCCGGCTCGTGTTGCACCCATGAATGGCTAGGGACCAAGAATGAGAGCCGAGTCTGCAAATAACCGATCGACACAACGAACAGGTAGCGCCGCTCTCCCAACGTCTTTGAGAGTTCTGATGGTGGCCTCGGAGTGCGCACCTTTTGCAAAACTGGGCGGCCTTGCCGACGTCGTTGCGGGCCTGTCGAAGGCATTGCGGCATCTGGGGCACGAAACCCGAGTGGTGTTGCCTCTGTACTCAACCATCGACCGCGCCAAATACGGCATCCATTTCACCGGCAGTAGTTGTGTCCACATGGGCGGTGGTATCGAGCACTGGGTCGGTGTCCACGAAGGCCAACTGGACAACAAAGTGCCGGTCTGGTTTGTTGATTATCAATCCTATTTTGGCCGACCGGGGATCTACGACGGGCCGCATGGTCATTACCAAGACAACGGGTACCGCTTCGCCCTGCTGTCCAAGGCCGCGATGCAAATCTGCAAGGATTGGCAATTCATCCCGCACGTCATGCACCTCCACGACTGGCCATCGGCCTTGGTTGCCGTTTTCCTCAAAACGTGGGATTGGGTTCTGTCGCCATTGTCCAACACAGCCAGTGTGTTGACCATCCATAACATAGGTTATTCAGGAGTCTACGATTCGGGAGTCTTCCAGTACATCGGAATCAGCCCGCATCATTTCACGCAGGACAGGATGGAGGATCACGGCAAAGTCAACATGCTGAAGTCGGGCATTACATACGCTGATGCGTTAACCACTGTATCGCCAACACACGCCCGGGAAATTCTCACTCCTGACGGCGGTATGGGTCTCGCCCCGTACCTGAACAACCGGCTGGACGATCTCTTCGGAATCATCAATGGCGCAGATTACGAACACTGGAATCCGGAGATTGACCCACACATTCCTTCGCGCTACAACACCCGCGATCTCAGCGGCAAAGCCAATTGTAAAGCCGCGCTTCAGAAACAGCTCAATCTCCAGGAGACCGCAGAATTGCCGGTCTTCGGCATTGTCTCGCGATTCGCAATGCAAAAAGGTTTCAGTCTGCTCCGGGAAGCACTACCCGCAGCCATGAAGCGGATGGCTTTTCAGATCGCTGTCCTCGGCAATGGTGACACTGATACTGAAAATTTCTTCCGATGGCTGCAATCGACTTACCCCGGCAACGTCGGCGTCCACATCGGGTTCTCCATTGAACTCAGTCATCGGATCGAAGCGGGCAGCGACTTCTTCCTCATGCCCTCGCTTTACGAGCCGTGCGGTTTAAACCAGATCTATTCGCTGAAATACGGTACCTTGCCCGTTGTCCGTGCCGCGGGCGGTCTCGATGACACCGTGCAGAACTACGACGAGGCTACAGGCAATGGCACTGGCTTCAAATTCTGGACCCCCACATCCGCCGCGCTTCATGACACCATAGGCTGGGCTGTGTCGACTTGGTACGACCGCCCGCATCACATAACCCAGCTTCGCCGGCAGGCGATGGCCCAGAACTTCGATTGGAACACTTCCGCGCATCGGTACGTCGAAGTTTATCAGCACGCCCTGCAAAACAGACAAACCGTGCGCTGACCGGGTAGTGTGGCAAGTGAAATCTATCTGTAAATGGCTGCCATGGTGGCACCCGGCCGTTTGCCGAGGTGGAGTCCTTCAACGCAACCTTCCGGCCCACAGGGAAAAGCCTCGACCCAGATTGCAGCATGTCTTGGGGGATGTCAGGAAGCAGAAAGGAAGGCTGTTGAAAAACTTGATGAAGTGGGAGAAATAAAGGAGGAACAGTGAGGCTGTAAGTTATTAAGAATGGTACGCCTGGCAGGGCTTGAACCTGCGACCCCCGGTTTAGGAAACCGATGCTCTATCCAACTGAGCTACAGGCGCACATCATCTGAAAATCATCGGAATTCTGCCTGCAAATACCGGCATATTGCAAGTGCTATAACGCGAACAGGCGTTAATTTTTTCCGCGTTCGTCGGCGTAATCCGCGTCCAGATTGCTGATGAACTGTCGAAATTAATATTTCAGAATGCTGTGAACGTCGTATTTCGTCAGCTTGTCCCGGCCGTTCAGGAAGGTCAGCTCGACAACAAAAGCCAAGCCGAGGACCTGCGCACCCATCTTCTCCGCCATCCCAGCCACCGCTAAAGCAGTACCGCCGGTCGCAATCAGATCATCGACTATCAACACACGCTGCCCGGGCTGAATCGCATCCTGGTGCACTTCCAGACAGTCCGTTCCGTATTCAAGTTGATACTCCGCCCGGAATTTCGCGGCCGGCAACTTCCCAGGTTTGCGCACCGGAACGAATCCTGCTTTCAGTGCATACGCCACCGTGGGAGCGAAAATGAAGCCGCGTGCTTCCATGCCCAGAACCAAGTCCACCTGCTTGCCCTTGTAGGGTTCGATCAGAGCGTCGATCGTGTCGCCGAAGCAGCGGGGCTGTTTAAGAAGAGTTGTTACGTCGTAAAAAAGAATGCCTTTTTTAGGCCAGTCTGGAATTTCGCGGATCGCCGCCTTTAGGTTATCAATACTCTGGACGTCCATTTCACCATCCTTCAATAGAAAAAGAACCGTATGTGCCTGCAACCGGAATGTCTACTGCGTCAACCCGCTCCACCCTTGCCAGCCGCGGGCCCTGCTTCACCTGCTCGATGAGATCTGCAATCGCACGGGCATTGCCTTCCGCCACAATTTCGACGGTCGAATCGGGACAGTTACGGACATTTCCTGTCAATCCCAGGCGAGCCGCCTCATTTTGGACAAAATAGCGGAATCCAACGCCCTGTACTCTGCCACGCACCGTGATCAATTTCGCTTGAGTCGATTTCATAATAATGTCCGGTATCAATCCACGCTGCGCAAAATCTCCAACAAAAAATTATAGAACTTTTCTACCGTGTCTATATAGAGCCTTTCGTCGGGCGAATGTGCTCCATCGAGAGTCGGGCCGAATGAAATCATGTCCATTCCAGGGATCCTCTCCCCGATAACGCCGCATTCCAATCCTGCGTGGATTGCTTTCACCTCAGGATCTTTTCCGTAAAGCGACCGGTAAGCCGATTTTGCCAGCTTTAGAATGGGCGAATCCATGTTCGGCTTCCAGCCCGGATATGCGTCGCTGGTTTCAACAACTGCTCCTCCCAACAGAAAAATTGAAGAAACGGTGCCTTCGATTTCGTCAAGTTCCGACGCAACCGAACTCCTCTGACTGGTGGCAATTTTCACTGTGTCTTTCGACGTCCGTACCGCAGCTAGATTTGTCGAAGTTTGAACAAGACCTGGCAATTCCGCGCTCATCTTGATAACACCATGAGGAAGCCCGCTGATCGTTGCCAGAATATTCCGCTGTACATCTTTGTTCAGCACTCCTGTCTTTTTTCTGCCCATCTCCGCCAGACTGAGGATCAAATCGGGTTCAACGGTTGCAAACTCGCTTTTCACAACGGCATTAAATCCTTTGACCATCTGCTTCGCCCGATCCAGCGAGTCGCGGGGCACCATCAATATCGCCTCGCATTCCCGCGGAATGGCGTTGTGCTTGTTGCCTCCATCAACCGAGGAAATCCTGGCGCCGAGGGGATGGAGGGCGAGAAGAACGCGGTTCATTATCTTGATGGCGTTTCCCCGGCCCTTATCGATTTCCAGCCCTGAATGCCCTCCCTTGAGTCCCGCAATTTTGATCTGCACAGCGGTTGTCTTGTCCGGCGCGCTCTCAAATGCCACTGTCCATGTGCCGAGCGTGTCCTTGCCGCCCGAGCATCCCACATAAAGCGCACCCTCTTCTTCTGAATCGAGATTCAAAAGAGTCCGGCTCTCAATAAAATCCGGGGCCAGATTGCTCGCGCCGGTCAATCCGGTTTCCTCGTCGACAGTAAACAGAAACTCCAGCGGACCATGATCGAGCGTGCGATCTTCCATGATTGCGAGATTGGCGGCGACTGCAATTCCATTGTCCGCGCCAAGCGTGGTGCCGTTTGCTTTCAGAATGTTTCCCTGACGAAGCAGCTCAATTGGATCCTTTGAAAAATCGTGAACCGTGCCCTTGTTCTTCTCACAGACCATATCGAGATGCCCCTGAAGCGCCACCGATCGAACATGTTCACGGCCGCTCGATGCAGGTTTTCGGACTATCACGTTGCCGAAATGATCGGCCTTTGCCTGCAGTTTCAGCTTTTTTGCAACTTCGAGAACATACTTGGCCGCATCCGCTTCTTTGCGAGAACATCTGGGAATTCGAGAAATCTCATCGAAGCGCTTCCAGACCAGTTCGGGCTTCAAACCTCTAATAGCATTCGTCATGCAAGACTCCCTCTGATGGATTCGGGTTCCTATATTGCTCCGGCTTCATTCCTCTCTTCAACGTTAAAAGCATTCCGAAGGCAATCGGGGACTGGCCACGCCAAATTTTAATACTGCAAGACCATATCCCTAGCAGCCCGTGGTGAAAGTACAAAAGGCCGCGTTCCGAGCGGCGCGTGGGCAGATGCAAGGCAGCGCGACGCAGGCGATGCGGTGCCATCGTTGAGGAGCGCTAACGCGGCAGATGCCCACGCGCCGCCGGAACCCAAAGGGATCTGGGGCCGAAGGCCCAGCCGCATGGGGCTTGCGGGGCCTTCCGTACTTTCACCACGGGCTGCTGGTTCCGGGCAGTTTAATTTACCATTAGACACAAAATTTGAATCGTTTTTTTCGACTCTAAGGCTATGGGCAAAAAACAAAGAAGTTCAATTATATACATCTACGGGGGTGGCTTCGATCGAACAAATGGCCTAATATTTAAATTCTAACTGGCTGAAAGGCCTCCAAAAATTGACGTTGAGGAGCCTTTTCAATACCTTGCCGTCGTCAGTCCCGCTGGGAGTATAATTGGATTAAAAGGAGTATGAATATGAAATTGGAAAATGCGATAAAGCTGGCGTTGGAATATGAATCCGGAGTTTATGATGTCTATCGCGAAGCAATGAATAAAACCACCGACGAATCAGCAAAGCGCATCTTCAAAGTACTTTGCGAAGAGGAAATGGGGCACCTGAAATATTTGCAAAGCCGGCTCAGTGAATGGCAAAAACTGGGCAAAATAAACGTAGAAAAATTGGGGACATCCATTCCTACAAGAGAGGCGATTAACAAAGGACTGCAGGATCTTCGCAAAACAGTAAAACCCAGGCCCACCAAACAGATTCTGGAACTCGAACTGCTGAAAAAAGCCCTCGATGCTGAAACAAAAGCCAGCAATTTTTACAAAGAAATGGTCGCCGCGCTCGATGGCGAAGGCCAGGAGCTATTCAAGAGGTTCGTGGAGATTGAGGAGGGACACGAAGCTATTGTCCAGGCTGAAATAAACAGCGTCAGCAATCTGGGTTTCTGGTTTGACACGCCCGAATTCAGGCTTGAAGCGGAGTAGAGCCGCGATCAGCGCGGCCGGTTCGAACACTTGCCGGCCGCGCTGCTGCATTCGCGCCGGATTCTACTTTTCTCTTTTGGCGACAAATGTCTCGCCGGGCTGGTCGGACACGGTGCGCGATAGTTTGATTTCGCTCCCCGATACCGTGCCCGTGTATACAATCTTCAGATCCATGCCCGTATAGGACAAATTTTCAGAAAAACTAATCTTATCGCCTTCGATTTTGCCCTCCAGAATCTGGCTCTTGGCCTCATTCACAACAGCACCATCCGGGCCTTTTACATTCGAAGTTGCCGTGCCCGTAAGCTTCGTCCCTTCAGCTTTGAAATCAAAGGTGTATTTTTGAACGCCGACCTGGGAGTCAAATTGGGTTGTCCATTTGCCCGTGATATCAGCACCGTAAACGCAAACCAGCCCGGCGAAAATCAGAATCGCCAAAATCGCGCTCTTGCGTAGAAACATTGTTCTCCCTCCATATCAATGATTAAAGCCCTCGTTTGGTAAATCTCAATCGGTTTTTCCAAGTATATACCAATATCCGGAACAATAGGGCTTTTCCAACGCGGAAGCGCAGAGCGACCGCAGGCAGGGCCTTGTCAAAAAGAGATTTCGCGTCTTTGAGTTACTTTCAAAACCCAGGTTTAGCCTTGAGAACTCCGAGACGCACCAGAACCCCCGTAAAATCGTAGATGCGGATTTCGTGTGCAATTCTGCCTTGCGCAAAGGAAAACAAAAACGAGCAGCGCATTTCGAAGCGCTTCCCAGTGGGAGAAAGGCCGCAAAAATCTCCCTCCTGCGTTCCCGTCATCTTTACAAACTGCACAGCTTGATTCTTGTCGATCAGCAGATGCTCGGTAGAATATTGCGCGTCGGGAAAGGAAAGAAACCATTGGGAGTAGATGTTTTGAATGGCTTTGCGTCCTTTGACGTGTCCGAAGAGTGGGCTTTCTACCTCTCCGTCTTCGGTGTGATCTGTTACAAGCGCGGCGGTATCATGACGCTGCCACGCTTCATCTCTTTTGCCGAAAAATTCTAAAATTTCCTGGCGAGTCATAATCCTGTCTCCTTCCAGAAAAATAGGGCGGTTGTGCTTGATAAACCTTGAGATAATTATAAAAGAGTATTGCCGCAGTCAAAAGAAAATTCCTAGGCTGATATTTTTTGCGTCTTCTAATTTTAGAGTAACACTAAGACTCTAAGGTTCGAAGTTTATGGATTGCCTGATATATAATGACGCGGCACAATCTTGACCATATTTCAGCACCGAAACAAGAGGAGATCAAAATATGAAGACATGTCTCATTTCCTCATCACTTATGCTTGCTCTTGCATGCCTGACCGTTAAGGCCGCGCCTGCGGCCGCCCAGGATAATTGTGTGAATTTGGCAAAACAGAAGTATGACAAGGTCACAATTACGTCGGCGGTATTCATGAATGACCCGCTCGGATTTGTGCCGCCCAAGACGCCGGGCGTTTTCGGCACTCCCGCCGGGCTGAAGGTCACGGCGCAGTTCTGCCGCGTGATCGGACACATTGAGCCGGCAAAAAATTCGCATATCAATTTTGAAGTCTGGCTGCCGCCCTCGGACAAATGGAACGGCCGATACTTTGCAGTCGGCAACCCGGCCTTCGAAGGAGCGATTAAATACCAAGGACTGGCCGGCGCCATAGAAAAAGGCTATGCGACGGCTTCAACCGATACCGGGCATGATGATCCCGGCCACCAGTGGGCGATGGGCCAGCCGGAAAGGCTGGTTGACTGGGTTCACCGGTCGGTGCACGAGACGACGATCGTAGCCAAGAATATAATAAAGGCGTATTACGGCAAGCCGCAAAGCTACGCGTACTGGGACAGCTGTCACAACGGAGGGCGTCAGGGACTCGCGGAGGCACAGCTTCATCCCGAGGACTTTGACGGTATCGTGGCGGGCGATCCGGCCTACTACCTCACGCACCTGCAAACGGGCTCGGAATATTTAAGTTGGGTGGCGTTGAAAGACGGCAAGGAAGCGGCTTCTTACATTCCGAAGGATAAATACCCGGCGCTGCATCAGGCAGTCCTGGATGCCTGCGATGCACTGGACGGAGTAAAGGACGGCACGATCGAGGATCCAACGCGGTGCAAGTTTGATCCGGCTGCCATTCAGTGCAAGGAAGCGGATAACAATTCCTGTTTGACTCCGGCGCAGGTGGAAACCACCCGGCGCCTCTATGCGGGCGCGAAGTTTGCTGACGGCACCCAGATCTACTCGGGCTTTGAGCCGGGCAGCGAACTGCTCTGGAATGCCATGATCGGGGGCCCCGAACCACTCTGGATCAACAATGACTTTTTCAAGTACATTGCGTTTGAAGACCCGAATTGGGATTTTAAGAGCTTCGATATAGACAAAGACACCCGCAAGATCGATGCAAAACTGGGCCCCGTCATTAATACAACCCAGACCGATCTGAAGGCTTTCAAGGCACACGGGGGCAAGCTCCTCATGTACCATGCATGGAACGAAACCTGGATTCCGCCTCGGACCGCAACAACCTATTACAACAGCGTTTCCAAAACCATGGGCGGGATGAAACAGACTGCGGACTTCTTCCGCTTGTTTGTGGTTCCGGACTTCGGCATGTGTGCGGGGATGTATCGAAATACCTTCGACGCCCTTGGAGCAATGGAGCAGTGGGTGGAAAAGGGCATTGCACCGG
>JAHFUH010000702.1 GCA_023265215.1 Acidobacteriota bacterium | reverse complement strand
TAATCTGGCCGTTTCGGAGTTTCAGCCGGAGCGCGATGGGTGAGGCTACGCTGTCCTGGCTGTTGCGGCCTTCTTCACGAATCGTTGCGAAAACGCATACTTGCCCTGCCACAGGATCGGTGACAAACAAGCGATATTTGCCCTTTCCAATCATTGTCTTCCAATGCCCGTCTGGAAGAACAAGTCTCTGGCCGTTTTCCGTGAATTTCACATCGGAAGACAGGGGAAGCAATTTGGGATCGTGCGCGAGTGCCGCCTCGAAATATTTTTCAACAAGCCCTTCCAGGCAGGCCCGGTCGCAGGGAACCGCAACCGCACTTCGTTGCGCGAATGCATTGCCCGCAATTCCCAGTAGGAAAACCGCCATCACCAGCATCAAAGATTTACGCATAACGTATCCACCTTTCCTTGAACCGAAGATTGAACCCGCTGCAAAACGGCTCTGTCCGGACAAATCGATTTAGCCTTTTTTGGCGAAGGCAGCAAATTTCTTATCTACTTCATTGATGTGCTGGACAAGCCAATTGCCAAGAAAAGAGTCGATGGCGTCGGCAAGTTTTGACGTAACTCCTTCGTCTTCAAAATCCTTCACCAGATTAGTCAGGGTGGTTCTCAACTCGTTATGTCTGGACTTGTGATCCTGCAGCCCGGCATAGCCAAGTTCCGTCATGTATTTTTCCTCAGTCGAAAAATGCATCTCCGTGTAGTCCATGAGGAATCCGAGCGTTTTTGATATCTGGCTTGGGCTCTGTTTGGCTGCGATCGCTTCCGCGGCGCTATTAAAATGCTCCATCCATATTTTATGCTGATTATCGATCTGCTCGATTCCAACAGCCAGGCTTTCGTTCCACTGCATTCTCTTCATTTTTACTCTCCAATTCCCAAAATTCGTCCCGGAAATCGGTATATTATCAGCCACTGCGCAAAATTCCACAGTTCATTTTTGCCGGGCCTGGACCTGGAGAGCGCAAAACAAAATTCCAGGTATAAAATAAAGAGATACAGTTGCGCTAGGAGGCTGCCATTCAGGAATTCAACCGAAGAGAGGCAAGGCGCATTCTGCTGGCACTTCGGGCCGAGATGCTGGTTTACCTGCACCTCCCTGAAGAAGAAGCACACTTCTGCCGCCGCTGCCTGCTCCCTTTGCCCGAAGGAGATTTCGACTCCTACGATTTCTGTCCCTGGTGTTCGAAGTCTTTGGGAGGAATGGAACCCCGGCTTGATGAATCCAGAAAGATTGTTGAAAGGGAGCTGGAAGGGATTGTCGAAATACAATGCGGCGAATGCGGCTCCGAGTACGAGCAGCCCGCCGGCTATCCTTTTCGGTTCTGTGTGGTCTGTGGCGCTCCCTTCGCGCCGGAAGATGAAATAATCATTGAGCTCCCCTGGCTTGTTTAGTCCTGGGAGCGCCCGGCGCTCCCAGGGCAATTCGGCCCTCGATATAGGAGATCAATTTGCCTATCATGCGCCTGAAAACTAGCCGGATGATCCTATTGGCCGCCGATTTTTACCTGAATCGCGTCCTTGCATTTTGCCGCCGTATCCACCAGCACCTTCTTGGATATTGATCCGCTGGTGATCTGGAATTCGAGCGGATTCTTTGGTTTTTCCGGCAGGCCTGCCAGGGTTGCCTTTCCTTCGCTATTGGTGCCAACCTCCAGGGACATTTTGCGAACACCCAGGAATCCATAGCGTATGTCCACTGTCACTTTGGCATTGTAAACAGGCTTGTCCCCGCTATCCAGCACCGTGATGGTAGACGAGCATCCTCCCAGGTGAGCATCCACGACCGGCACATTCTCTTCCGCAATTGCAAGTCCGGTAAAAATCAAAACCGCCGCCCAGCACAACGAAAGCCGCTGCCAAACAATACCGACTGGATCTTCTTTCACCGTATCTCCTTTTTTATCAGTTTAGAACAACAGAATATAACTCCAGGACTTCCGCTACAATAGCGTTCCAACCACGTTAATCCATATCCAAAGAGGGCGCTCTCTATGAAACCAGCCCATATCTTTCGGTTGTACCAAATCTTCCCGCGTTTATCACGAGGAAGCGGATCGAACGTTCAGAGCCATTGTTGCCTCAAAGAATCGGCTGTTTACAACCAACCTGGTTCTTGCCGAAATACACCGATTATTGCTTTACAGAGCCGGCGTCAAAGCTGCTGCGTCCGCACTTGAAACAATTGAAGCAAGTCCCCTTGTAGAGATCAAATTTGCGGACGCAACAAATCATGAATCTGCAAAAGACTGGATGAATAAATTACAGGAGCACCCGATTTCCTATACGGATGCAGTTGGCTTTTCCATCATGGAAGCGGAGAGCTGCCGCGATGCGCTGAGTTACGATCATCATTTTCAATTTGCGGGATTTAAAATCCGGCGGTCAACGGCCCGGCAACCCTGACAGAGCTTGTATTCCGCGGGCTCGCATCCCTTTTACATAAATCGCAAACTACGAACCGAAGACGCGGGAGAAAATTGCATCGGCATTGCGCAGCTGCATGTCCGGGTTCACCACCGAACGGATCTCATCGCGAGAGAGCACGTTCGTGATGTCGGGATCCTCCTGCAACACCTGGACGAAATCCTTGTCCTCATCCCAAACTTTCATGGAGCAGCGCTGAATCCAGCGATAGGCTTCTTCGCGGACAACTCCTTTGCGCGTCAGGTCCAGAAGCAGCTGCCCGGAATATGCCAGACCTCGTGTCAGCTCGATGTTCTTGCGCATCCTTTCCGGATACACAACCATCTTCCGGATAATTTTCGTCATTGCGCGCAGCATGTAGCATATGCAGGAGGTTGCATCCGGCAAGATTATCCTTTCCGCGGAAGAATGCGAAATATCCCGTTCATGCCAAAGCGCAACATTTTCGAGCGCCGTTAATGCATAGCCGCGCAGAACGCGTGAAAGCCCGGACACCTGCTCACATTTGACCGGGTTGCGTTTGTGCGGCATTGCCGAGGAACCCTTTTGCCCCACCGCGAATGGTTCTTCGGCTTCCCG
>JAHFUH010000183.1 GCA_023265215.1 Acidobacteriota bacterium | reverse complement strand
AGTAATTTCCGTAACGCCGACTATGGTCTGCAGGGTTTTGTCCATTCATGATGCCTCAACCTCACACGAAGTCTCTACCTGGACACCCAATTATGAAAAGCCCATTCAATATCAGAGTCGCTGCCACTTCAGGAAGACCGGCAGAGCCATTCCAATGCTGGTTGGCACTGCTGGCTTCACACTTCCTACATCGGGAGTTCAATGATCATTTCGTTGGAAATATTTGATACAAAGGGGATTGTGGTGTACAGGTGCAGTTAACGGGGACCGGCCCACAATTCGTAAGTTTGCGGTCGATACTCACTAAGGCTTCGCTTATTCTAAGCTCGGCTGTAATTCAAAGATGTCGACCACCGAACAAAAACCGGCGCCTGGTTATAGTGTCCCTGCCCGCAGAGCCGCCTTGCGGTCCGGAATGCCGCCCCGTTCTCCCACAGGGTCTCCCGCGAAAAAGCCGAAGCCGGCGTCTCATTCACGAATAAGTCATTGGAAAAGATCATGAGCAAATGTCAGGACTTTTTGAATAGAAAAAGCGGGAAGGGCCGGTGCCTGGTTATAATGCCCCTTTCCCAGCGCCGCCTCATGGCTCGGAATCGCGCCTATTCGCCCACAGGAGCCCCCGAGAAAAACCGTTGCGACCGCGACTCATGAAAATTGGAAATGCTGAGATGTGCGTTACGGCGAGATCATCGCTCCTGTGGGGCTTTGGAGAGCATTTATTTTCGGCGAAAAAGTGTTTTCCGCAATAATTTAAAAGCAATTTGCTTGTCTATGTCTCAGATTCGGGACATAATTCCATTATGAAACCGATCGACTTTCATGCGAGAGCGTTGGAGTTCATAAGAGCACAAGCGGCGTCCATCCGTCGTCAAATCGGAGAAGCTCTGAGAGACCTTCAAAAAGGCATTAGCCTTGGAATGCCTCTCAGCCAGCCGATGACGATCATTGCACCCGGAGTTCACGAATTGCGCATAAAGGGCGAAGGGGCAACGGTGCGGGTTTTTTATTACGTGCATAGATCGGATGCGATCATTGTTTTTCATGCTTTTCGGAAGAAGTCGCAGAAGACGCCGTCCCGCGAGATTAATCTTGCGCGCCAAAGATTGCAGGAGGTTTTAAATGAAACAAACAAATCCTGAAAAAGTCATCCGGGCGAAGACTGCAGAAGATCTTGGCAGAGCCCTTGGCTTGTCAGCGGCGGAAACCGGCGAAATGGAATTCCGTTCAGAGCTTACATGCGCTTTGGCTAAAATAATCCAGAACGGAAAGCACACTCATGCGGAAATTGCCAAGAGAGCCGGAACTTCCCGGACAAGGGTAACCGCTATCGCTAATGGCAACACACAAGGAATGTCCATCGATTTGTTGATTCGAGTTCTTTCGGCCACGGGATACCGAGCTGAATTGCGTGTGCGCAAAACTGCGGCATAAGCCGCACAATGTTTGCGTTGTGTTTCATCTTTATCCGCGAGCGGCTAAAAGAAAAAACCTATGACTACGGCATCGCAGTTAGGCGAAAACTCGCATCGGGGGTTCGACGGAATAAAAGCCGCCCTTTGTCTGGGGGCGATGCAAGCTAAGTCGAATACTACGTCGGGGATGGCGCTTCGCTTACGACAAAACGGCATAGGATCCCGTTGTACCGGCAAAGAACGGGACGCCGAGACCGCACTCGATTACTTCGGGGCGAGGTACTTCTCTGCTGCCGAAGGAAGATTCACAAGTCCAGATCCTGGAGCCTACAAAATCGAAGATCCAAGGACATTTAATCGCTACGCCTATGTCAACAACAAAAGGATAGGTAGCATAAGCTGCCTGCCGGCTAAGAATTCTCCCAAGCCGCCGCCGCAAAAACTTCAGATAAGGCCGGCTTATGTAAACTTCGGCCCTTCGTGCTTGCCCATTTATTGAACTCTATCCAAATTTACGACGGATTTGTAGCGAAGAATAGGGGTTTCCCGCACACCTGTAGTGCAGATCGATTGCTTCCAAAGCCGTTATAGATGGACCATTTGGCTCTCCAACCTTAATGGGCAGATCCAGTGCTACACGCACCCTATAGTTGCCTTCAACATCAAATCTGATTGCCACGAATCTGGATTTGATCCGGCTTGGCATAGGGTTGCGGAGCTTGTTGCTTTTTGGCCATGAGACCTCCTTCTATTCCTTCTCAAATTCATTAAGTCGACCTGAATCCGAGTAACTGTAATGCTCAGATTCTCCGACAATCACATGGTCAAGCAGAACTAACTGAACCAGTCTGCACGCTTTCAATAGATCTCGGGTAGTATCGTCATCTCCGAAAGATGGTTCCGGATTTCCGGATGGGTGATTGTGGACCAAAACCACCGCAGCGGCAGATAGACGGAGCGCCTCCTCAATTACACGACGCGTATATACAGTAACCTGAGTAGGTGTGCCCTCGGTGATTTCCTTCTCACCTACTGGTTTGTTTTGCCCATTCAGAAATACGCCCACAACGATTTCCTGCCGCTTGCCAATGAAACGCGGACGAAAGTAGTCGGCGATAGCTTGCGAGGACTCGAAAGAAACAGATGCGGATTTCCCTGCACACACTATTTTGCCGAGCCTTAATGCCGCTTTGATTTGTGCAACTTTAGCTGGCCCGAGACCGGGCACCTTCAACAAGTCCTGCACATGAGCACGATCGAGGCCGGCCAGCCCGCCAAATTCCTTGAGGAGGGTCCGAGCAAAATCGGAGGCATTTTGCCCTCGTACACCTTCCTTGAAGGTACCCTGCCCCACGCGAAGGATGATCGCGAGGAGTTCCGCCTCCGTGAGCCTGTCAACTCCTTCGGTGAGATGTCGTTCTCGCGGTCGTTCTTCTTTGGGCCAATTCTTGATGCGGTCAGATTTCATCGCATTGTACTATGCAGTGTGCGCGGAAGCCGCGGATCATTTGTCTTTATCCTTTATTTAATGTGTCCTCGATATCCCTCAATTGCCGCAGAATTTCGTCAAACGACGGCGGTGGTTCAATGAACATTTCCTGCATCTGTTGGTAATCAGCCTTTAGGTCGGCAAGACGAAGATCTGCCGGGAAAACCCGTAAGGAACCTCGTTTGGCCGTATCGTAGTTTGCCCAAGTGGATTGAAAGTAAGTACGCTTGTGCTGCACAACGCGCGCCAGAAGATCGGAGTCTTTCATGGCGCGCTGCCCGGCTGAGTGCGCAGCCATGCAGCACACATCATAACAATCGCGGGAAAGCCGGTTGCGCATGGGTTTGTCCGGCGGTCGATGATACTCGGAGTGCAAGATAGTGATTTTCTCCCAAAAAGTCCGTTCAACCTCCAGCGCGACCACTCGACATGTTGGCGCGGATAGCAAAGACGGAAACTCTTCCGCAATCCATGGTGTTATTGGGTGATCGCCAATTGGCTGCTGATCCGTAAGAGATCCAAGTTCGAGCTTGACCTTAGGATGCACATATCCGGGCCGTTCCGGTTCATTTGTGGGATATCTGAATGTTAGAACCGGTGAATGTGTCTGCTCATCAAGCTTGAAAGATAAATAGAGCGCATCGACTTGGTTTGAGCCAAGAACATCATGAATCGCTTGTTCAAGCACGGGTCTGATCTTTTGATCGACCGCCGTTGCACATGCATTGTTGAGCTTCTTCCATCGTTTTTGAAAATCAGAGCGGGATTTAGCGGCATCCGGCCGTTTTTCTCCGCCGAATCCCAACCAGTTGGGATCGATTGACAGGTCGATATCTTCTGAAAATCGCTTGATTATACCGAAAACCTTGGATAGTGAAGTCCCACCCTTGAAAACAAATTTATCTTTGAAATCGGGTGTTGAAAAAAGAAGATGAAGCGAAAAGCAGACCCAAAAATCTTTCTCCACAATGAGACGCGTTAAACCACGCCGATTAGCAACTTCTTGGAAGTATGGGAGACGCTGATCGAGTGGAAGTCTGGCAAATTCAAACATCGCAATCCTCCGCAATGGCATCAATGATCCGGTGCATCCACCCGGGAGCATAAATACGATCCCGCTTCAGTTGGACTTTGTCATTCTTAGGAAGGACTTTTCGTAGATATGCAATATGCTGATCGTTAATTTGTTTCACACCAAGATGTCTAAGGGCTTGGATCACTGTGGCGCTGATCCGACCCGCAGTTGCCATGTTGCGCGTGGTTGTATTTTTTAGAATAACCTCCTGCCGTCCGATCCGGACATGTCGAGCCGGGCCATCGGTGAAAAATACAATTCGAGCCGGCACTTGTTCGGACAATCCTAATAGATTCGCAGCATAAGCCCCGGAAGGTTGGAGGCGTGAAGCATCGCGTATTGAGAGTGCTTTCGCTATCTCCTCAGGGCTTGGTGAAAGGAATCCGATATTAGGATGTTGCTTCGGAAAGTCATAAAGCCCACGGGTAAGACGGCGGATCGTGCCACGTTTCACCAGACGGTGTAATGCGATGCGGACAGCTTCAGGGCTTCCAAGATCAAGGAATGCCTTTGGGGTAAAACATATACCCTTTGATTTTCCCTGTATGCGAGCAAGCACCCTGTTTTCAATCGATTGCATATCTTTATTGCCTTGAATTTGTAACGAAAAATATCCCTTTTTCGTTACAAATTCAAGCGATTCTTTTAACTAGCTTTTAATCCTGCACGGAATCGCATTCTTCCTTACGGTTACATTTAGAGATCACCTGGGTTTCTTGACCTCGTAGTTGGGCCAACCGGAGGGTGTGTTCTGCGGCATAAGGTCCATGAATGCCTCAACCGCGTGGATCTGCCCGCCATAGATCTTGAATGCCTCAAATAGCGTCAGGGCGTTTCCAGGTCCGTAGTTCTTGGTATTCCCGAAATCGAGACTTCTCTGCTGCCGAAGGAAGATTCACAAGTCCAGATCCTGGAGCCTACAAAATCGAAGATCCAAGGACATTTAATCGCTACGCCTATGTCAACAACAATAAGGATAGGTAGCATAAGCTGCCTGCCGGCTAAGAATTCTCCCAAGCCGCCGCCGCAAAAACTTCAGATAAGGCCGGCTTATGTCAACTTCGGCCCTTCGTGCTTGCCCATTTATTGAACTCTATCCAAATTTACGACGGATTTGTAGCGAAGAATAGGGGTTTCCCGCACACCTGTAGTGCAGAGCAGATTAGCTGCCAACGGCATGACCAGGCGGTTAGAGCTCCAGGCGCAGGGTAGATTGGCTGCTCACCTCATCAAAACAGTCCCTTTCCACTCCCGCTTTGTCAGGTGCCATAGGCGGAGCTCTGGAAGGGAGTCCAAGGCATGCCAGAATCTTCTGAATCGGCGGCTGCGAATTGATTGCGCACAGGACTCTCATCTTTCCGCCACAGCGCGGACAGAGCACATCAAATTCGAATATGCGCTTTAAAAGTTGAGCCCACGAGTAATTTCTTGGCTTCTTGCCTCGCTTTGATTCGGTTTCAGCTGCATCGGTTTTCGAAGTGTCTATTTTTGCCGGACAGCCTGGATGCGTCGGCACGATGGCGGTTTTATCTTCTGGATCAACGGACGGCCTGAAGGTCGCGGCAGGCGCCAGCATTTCATAGTACCGTGTAATATTGAATCTCGGCTGCGGCACGAGCGCCGCAAGCCGTTCCATCAATTCCATGGGTTCATAGATTACATGTGTCGTTCCGTCGCTCCACCGGCGCTTGAGCTTGTAGAGAAGCCTGCCGTCCGGCAAGAGCGAGAGTCTCTCGTTTGACAGCGGGGGGCGCGCGGCATACCTCAGCAAACGCTCCAAACGAATTCTATCGCGGGCGGGTGAACAGACGCCCGCATGGACGCTGAAGCCCTCGATCAAAGCGCAGCATTGGCCTGATTTTATTACAGCATCGTTGCAATCAAGCTCATCTCCCACCCTCACGATACGCTTGCCGGCGCGCGGCCCTGTTGCCACGCGTCCCGCTATCGATGCGCTGCAAAGTTCGGCAAGCAGTGGCTCGTCTTGCCGAAGCGTATCGACTTCCTCCGGATCAGCCCGCGGCCCGATGCCGCTCTGCTCCATGAGACGCGTCACACGTCGATGGACACGTTTCGCAACGCGAGCGACTTCGGCATCAGTCGGCGGCCCAACTCGCCGGAATATCGGTTCGCCATTGCCATCTTCTATATAGATCCCATCTATTCCCATAAGATGGACATGAGGGTCGAGATTCAGGGCATCGCTGAAGCGTTGAATGAAGCCGACGGCGCCGCAGCGGGCTTTGCGGTTTGATGCAGCAACGCCGGCCCTGCGGCGAATCGAGGAAAAGACAGCTCGCACGAAGATCTGCGCTACATCCCTGACCAGAGAAGAATCATAGGCAAGACGGTAACGAAGTGGGAACGGAACAGACAGCACCCAATGCCGAACCGGAACTTCGGGAAATACACGGTCTACAAGATGAGCCGCCGTATCAGCCATGCGCCGGCCGCCACAGGACAGACAAAAGCCCCTGCATTTGCACGAGTTGGGGACAACGCGGTCCATACCGCATGAGTCACAATGAACGCGCACAAAACCTCGATCCAAAATACCGCAATCAAGAAACGCACGCAGTTCTTTTTCCACAAACCGGGGAACCATGCGCCCGCGATCCTGTTGCCGCACCAGAAAGGACTCGAGGTTTTCAGCCACCACACGGTAGAGAATGCTCTCTTCAGGGTGGCGCGGCCGATATTCAAAAACTGCTTCGCAGATGCCAAATCCCTGAGCTGCAAATAGAAGCTCTTCATCGACATACTGTCTTTCTTCATGAAAAACCGCCGATGAATAGAGTGCCATTTGTCCCGCTCAACTTCCTGCAGCACTGGAGCCGCATAATGAATAACTGGCAGGTAGGAGTATTGAGCGAATAATTTATCAGTCCACCTGGGAACCAATGCCGGCAGGAGAATGAACGCAATCGGATGTCCGGAACACGCTGCGGAGACGAGGAGGCCTATGCTCTCTACCGACGAATGCCGTCAGCAGCGCATCGATCTTTTCCGGCGCCAGTGAATTGGCGGATCTTAAGATTAAGCCCTCGAAGATTCACACCAATGCCGTCAGGAGTATTTTCCACAATATCCCAATGGGAATAGCTCAATTGTAGTGGAAACTTGACATAACCCGTGTTGATACAAAAAGATTTAGCGACTTAACGGCGGAAGTCGGGTTAGGTATCAGGATTGGATGGAACCATTTGCAATTCAGCTTTCTTTTCTTTGGTTGCAGGACGCAGAGCAATTGCCAGGCAGGCGAGAATCGCCAGTGCACATCCCAATACGGCAATGGCTGCTGAATATCCACCCGTTGCTTTTTTGAGATATCCGACAACCGTTGGGCCGACAAATCCGCCCAAATTGCCCACCGAATTAATCCAGGCAATTCCGGCTGCCGCAGCCGTCCCGCCCAAGCATGCGGTACTTAGAGCCCAGAAAGGACCTACCATTCCTTTGACTCCTGCAAACGCAATAGCCAATCCCGCCAACGAGAATACAATGTTGGAACTATAGGCGCTCAAAATAAATCCCAAAGCCCCGGCAAGCGCGGACGCCGCCACATGCCAGCGGCGTTCGCCGGTCCGGTCGGAATGACGCCCGTTCAATACCATGAAAATGGTTGCTGCAATGTATGGGATCCCATTCAGCAGGCCCACCCGCAGCTCACTCATATTCGAAAAACTTCGAATGATCTGCGGCAGCCACATTTCGCATCCGTAACCGCCAACATTGAGAAGAAAATAGATCACGCACAGCAGCCACACGCGACCGCTGGTGAACACATCACGCAGACTGTGTTTTTTCCCACTGTCCGCCCGATTCTCTTCTTCCAGTTCAGCCAGGAGCTTGCCCTTTTCTTCAGCCGAAAGCCAGCGCGCTTTCCTCGGGCCATCCGGCAGCACGCATAGGACAAGAATACCTACGAGCACCGCTGGTATTCCTTCCAGCAAGAAAAGCCATTGCCAACCAGCTAGTCCTTTGAATCCATCGAGCTGAAGCAGCCGGCCGGAGACAGGAGAATTGACGAAACCGGAAAGAGTTGCGGCCGTGGAAAAGAGCGCTACTGTGCGCGCCCGGTCCCTGACAGGAAACCAGTAAGTCAGATACAGGATAATGCCGGGAAAAAAACCCGCCTCCGCAACTCCGAGCAGGAAGCGCATGAAATAAAAACCGGTGGGACTTTTGATGAGCATCATAGATGAGGAGACTATGCCCCAGACGATCATGATGCGGGCAATCCATATCCTCGCGCCGATTTTGTTGAGTATGAGGTTGCTGGGAACTTCGAAGATAAAATAACCGATAAAAAACAATCCTGAACCCAGGCCATAAATTTCGGAGTACTTCGCGGAGTCCACACCGAACGCTTTCTGAAGCTGAAGCCCTGCGAAAGCTACATTGATACGGTCAATGTAGGCAATGATGTAACAGAGGAAAAGGAGCGGGATCAACCGCCAGGAAATTTTCGATACGGTGCTTTCCAAACCAGGTTGCATCAGGTTCTCCTTGACCATTTGAATATCGAATGTCGAATATGGAATTTCGAAATTCGAAATTCCTTGTTCGACATTCGATATTGTTTAACATTGATCCGCTGGATGTATGCTTAATTTGGCGCATATCCGGCGCGCTGCCGGCGCTTTTCACCGGCGCGGTTCCTTCTGCTGGTATTGATTAAACCAGGCCAGGACGCCGGCATCGAGCGCTTTCAGATCCGGCTTGCGCGAGGCGATTTCGACTGAATCCTGCCACTCTTTATTCAAATCTCCGAGTTTGATCCCTGAACCTTCGCGAACAAAAATCGGAATCTGGTGCATTTCAGATTTGACGGTGATAGTTTGGCCGCCTTTGTAAATCTTGTCCGGCCGCCAGGCGTCGCGCCACCGGGATCCGGCCGGCAGATAAACTTCCTGTTCGCGCTTCCCTTTTTCCCATACGGGCGACACCAGAATGTCTCGGCCATAGAGATATGTCCACCAGTTGGTCCACGCCGCCGGGGCTTTTGGATCGGAGAGAAACAGCGGCCGGACA
>JAHFUH010000701.1:1523-3014 GCA_023265215.1 Acidobacteriota bacterium | reverse complement strand
ATGGCAACAGCAGTAAGGGTATCGGAAGCGCTTGTCGGCGAGGCTAAGAAATTCAGTCGGATCGATCACCGGTCCGTGGCCGGACAGATTGAGCACTGGGCGCGAATGGGTAAATGCGCCGAAGAAAACCCCGATTTGCCCTACTCTCTCATCAAGGAGATTTTGATCGGGATAGACGAATTGGATCAGGATGAAAAGACCGGATACACTTTTGGGTAACCTCTCATGAGAATATTCCAGTCAAGATCGTTTGAGAAAAAAGTGAAGAAGATGTCGAAGCCTGAGAAAGACGTACTGGATCGGGAGATCAAAAGAATTGTGGAAGATTCGGGCGTCGGTTCGGAAAAGAAAGGCGATCTCCGGGGTGTATTTGTTCACAAATTCAAATTCAAGACCATTCAGTACCTGCTTGCATATCGGGTGGATGTCGGCGATCTGGAACTCATCATGATCGGGCCGCACGAAAACTACTATCGCGACATGAAACAATATTTGAAGAGCCGATAAAAACGGAAACAGAGGCAGGATGAGCCATGTATCCGGGCGTCGAAAAGAGTGTCGTAGTTTTGTAGGGTGTATTCGCGCCTGTCTGCGTGCGGTCACGCACAGGCAGGAAGCGTAATGCGCCGAATGGCTGGAGGAAAAATCATGTATCCAAAAATATCGGTGAATCTCGGGAATCTCGTTCTCTCCCTTTCGGATGCCCTGGATCTGGCATTTTCTTCGCTTGCCATGCACCAGCAACGTACGGCTTTCGTTGCTTGGGAGTTGGCGAAACAGGCGAAGTTGCCGGAAAAAAGGATTGAGAATGTCTTTATTGCCGGGTTGCTTCACGACATCGGAGCATTGTCAACCGAGGAAAAAAGATCTCTTCATGAGAACGAAATCTCGGAGGTGGAGCCGCACTGCATTCGAGGACAGTATCTTTTCAAATCCAATCCGTGGCTTGCGCCATGCGCGGATCTGGTGCGATACCACCACCGGGATTGGGTTACGTATGAAGAGCCGCGAGAGGCCCCTGAGGTATTCGACGCGCAACTTCTCTGTCTCGCGGACTGCCTGGAACGTCAGATAGACCGAAAGACATATATTCTGCACCAGAACGAAGCGCTCCGCAGCCGGATGAGGGAACTTGCCGGCAGACAGATCGACGGAAGGATCGTTGACCTGTTCCTTGAAGTATCCGACCGGGAAGAGTTCTGGCTGGACCTGGCATCTCCCCGCCTATACTCATTGCTTCTGCACAACGGTCCATTTCAGACCATTGAATTCGACATCAACGGTATCGCGATTTTCGCCCGACTGATCGGCATGATTATCGATTTCAAATCACCCTTTACGGCTGCGCATTCATCCGGCGTTGCCCAGTCTGCCACGCTTCTTGCGGGGATAGTCGGCATGTCGGAATCCGAGGTGAAGCTGATGGAGGTGGCGGGATTGCTCCACGATCTCGGCAAGCTGGTCGTTCCCAACGCGATCCTTGAAAAGCCG
>JAHFUH010000701.1:0-1513 GCA_023265215.1 Acidobacteriota bacterium | reverse complement strand
GCCGGCGGGGCTGACGCATGAGGAGATGGCCGTGATGAAACAGCATACCTACCACACATTTTCCATCCTCAGCACCATCGGCGGCCTTCAGATGATTGCCGAATGGGGCGCTTATCACCACGAGAGGCTGGACGGAAAGGGGTATCCCTTCAGGCGCGAAGCCCATGAAATTAACCTCGGGGCACGGATTATGGCCGTTTCCGACATATTTACAGCGCTGGCGGAGGACCGGCCTTATCGCAAAGGAATGAAGGCTGAAAACATAACTAAAATCCTTCGAGAGCAAGCCTCCCGCGGCATCCAGGATCCCCATATTGTGAAGCTGTTGCTGGAGAACCTTGAGGAGGTCCGCCGGCATGTAACGGAAAGGCAAGAGCAGGTCCGGGACTACTATCGGGCCGATATTGAAAAGCCGGAATAATTTTACGGGGCACTTTGAATATCGGAAAATATGACGCATGAGGGTACCCGCATGAAGTGGTTCGGGCAAATCTGGAATCTAAGTCTGTTGAGCAGATTTACCGCGATAAGCCTTATCGTAACGGCGGCTGCTGCCGTGGTCATGGGCCTGGGAATCCAGAATTATCTGGAGAAGGTGGTCCTGCGACAGGAAGCTGAAAACGCCGCGGAGCAGGTGGCCACCCTCCTGAATCCGCGTCTCCGTCTTGTCGATTTTGCCGGCCCCCTGCCCGCAGCCCGCTTTGCCCAGATTGACACATTGGTCCGCGAAAATATCATCGGCCGCAATCGCCAGCACGTTGTCCGCGTCAAGCTCTGGAGTCGCGACGGCATGATCCTCTACTCCGACGAGCGGGAACTGGTTGGCCGTCGCTTTCCCATCGGAAAAGAGTTTCGGGAAGCACTGGAAGGCAGAACCGCATTCGAAATATCTTCCTTGGAAAGGGAAGAGAACGTGGCTGAGCGCGGCCGCTTTAAACGGCTGATCGAGGTTTATACTCCCGTAAAACCTGCTGGTTCGCACCTCGTCGCAGGTGTTTATGAGATATACCATGATATGGCTTCGCTCGATGCCCAGATCGCCGACGGAAAACGCACCGTCTGGACCCGGCTTACGCTGAGCTTCATGATTCTCTACGGGTCGCTCTACCTCCTGATTCGCGGGGCTTCCCGGGAGCTGATCCGCCGCAACGAGGAGATCCATCGTCTGTTTTCGAAGACGCGGGAGCAGTTGGAGGAACTGACGACCCTCTATGGTCTTTCCCGCGTTCTGGCCGACGCCGTTCACGAAACCGAAGCCATCCTCAACCTCGTTGCAAAACGAGTCGTTGAGACCCTCCACGTCACCTTTGCCCGTTTTATCCTTCTGAAGGAAAACGAATTCGTTGTTGCGGCGGCGTATCCGGTCCGCATCCTGAATCGTGATCTTGAAGTCGGTCAGCACGTTCCGGCCTCCGATTGCGCTTACTGCAGGCGCGCTCTATCGGCGAATGAACCGGTCGTTCTCCACGCCGACAGCCATGAGGTAAACGAACGCGAAGGCCATACTCTCTTC
>JAHFUH010000182.1 GCA_023265215.1 Acidobacteriota bacterium | reverse complement strand
CCGATAACATTGGGATTGCAGAGCGCATGCCAGAAATAGACAATCACGGGGCCTGGCGAATAAGTTTCCAGGCTGCCGACCTGCAGCATGCCCCGACGGACCAGAATTTGGCCCATAGCCGCAGAAGCGGCTGCAACCGTCATCGCAACAATGACTCGCAGCATACCTCCTCCCGAAATATTAAGTTGCTGGAGCGTGGGCATTCCGCCCAATGCCTCATAGTTTTTAAAAATGAGGCCCGAAGGGCCGGCAATTAATAGCCCCGAGCGTCAGCTCGGGGTTGTGGGAGCGGTGGACATATAAGGCCCGAAGGGCCGGCACAGCTTGAAGTGCCACACCTTCGGCGCTCATTGCATCCTCAATCCTATCCCGGCCTTACGGCCGGGCCTATTCACTGCCGGTCCTTCGGACCTAAAAGCCTCTTTTTTAAAACTATGCGGTATTAGGCATCCCGCCCGCAACTCTTCGCCTTGCGTTTTTTCATGCGGGCGAGACGCCCGCGCTCCATGGGTGCTTCTCGAATCAACCGAGATCGCTGAATGCGATCCTTTGTACGTCCGATTCCTGCAATGACTTAATCAGTGCCTCGCTGGTCAATGCCCTGAACTCCTCCTGGTGCCGGTAATGAGGCATTGTGCTGTCTATTTCAGCGCTGCGGCGGGTTGCGGGATGGAAACACAGTTCCGTTACTCCTGCCGGCAGATTCCGAATAAATCCGAGAGCCAGGTCGAGCGTCATGGATCCGCTATCCGCCATGCCGAACAGATAATCGTTATGACGGATGCCGGCCTTGCGGAGCAGGCGCTTCATGATACTCATCCACGGATAAAGGAAAATCCATGAGCACAACCGCGAGGCAGGGGCTTTCCTTGCCGCCTTCCACGAACGGATTGGAGGCTCATTTGGAAGCCGCATCGCTTTCAATCCATATTCTCTCCCGACTTTCAGAATCAAACGGAGCACCGTCGGGTGGAAATGTATGTGGTTATGAGCATTGACATGATCCAAAACGAGACCTGTCCTGCGAAACGACTCAAACTGGGCGCGAATCTCGGCTTCAAGCTGCTTCCGGATGCCCGGGTAGAAAAAATATTTAAATCCTGCCCTGGTAAGATTGGAAGTGAAAACCCCGTTGCCATCCACAATATCGGCAATCCGGCTGGGCTCGGAAACCGGCCGGCCCTCCACAACCACCAGGTGGAGTCCCACTTTCAAGGACGGATGCTGCCGGGCTTTTTCGATCGCATCCTGTGCGAATTTTTCGCCTACCATGAGGCTTGCGGTTGTGAGGACACCCGATCGGTGGGCTTCTACTATCGCCTCATTTACGGGCAGCGCCAGGCCGAAATCATCCCCGGTGACAATTACTTTTTTCATTCGTAATTGGTAACTCGTAATTCGTAATTCTGTTAGTCACGGTCTTGCCCGGGCTACAAGGCGCCCGTCCCTGGTGAGCACAAAACTTGTTCCACGCCATACGGTGGTTCGTTTAGTGAAGGCGAGTATCCATGTTGCCAGTGAGGAGATATCGCGAAAAATAAGCAGCCCAAGGCTGCGCAAACCCTCGCGATCGCGAAGGCCCCAGCCCATCACCATTGCAGCGGATAATAACCGCAGCGGAAACACTCCCGCGAGAATCCATAGTCCTGCTGCATCTCCGAGCCGGACGATTGCATATAGGATTGAAAAGGGAACAGAACGTATTAGTGCTGTGGCAAAAAAGGCCAGCGGGCGGGCAGATCGAGTGTTTTGATCCCAGTAAACCTGATGGCTCCACCATTGGGCGGGGTTTTTAAGATCCACAATTGTGTCGACGAAATACGGGACAATCGAGACCTTTTTGCCGAGCATCCAGATGCGCCTTCCCATCTCGTAATCTTCGACCAGGTAGTCCGAAAGCGCTTCGAGACCGCCAATCTGCTCCAGGGTAGAGCGGTGCAATGCAGCAGATGCGCCGAGGCAGAATTTGGAGGCCCCGCTGACGTGTGCAAACAGCACGTTGGCCATAAAGTCGGCATTGAGCGTCAGGAGTTCCATTTTCTCAAACCATGTGTCTGCTCCGGCTGCTTTGTAAAGAGTGCAGGCGCAACCAACCTCGGGATCGCTTAGCGGCGCCACAATGGTTTTCAGGTAGTCGGGTTTCAGCAGGATATCGCTATCGCTGATAACCAGGATGTCATGGCGCGCGTGCTTCAAGCCTCCGATCATATTGTTTATTTTGCCATTGGTTCCCACCCGGCAATTTTCTATCGCCACCGTCACCCGTTGAGTTCCAAATTCCTGTTGAATCTCTCTAAGCAAAGGAATCGCAGCATCATTAGGGTCCTGAACTGAAAATACCACCTGAAATTCAGGGTAGTCTTGAATACAGGTGCTGCGCAGATTTTCCTTCTGGTTTTTTTCCAGACCATGGATGGGTTTCAGCACAGTGATCGAAGGCCAGCATTCAAACGTGCTTTTGGATTTGTTGCGGGTGGATCCGCGGAGCCGAAAAATAGCGATAACACATAAGACGGCGTATACAGAACCTCCTATAGTGGGGATTAGAAAAAGCCACTCCAATACATGTCGCAGCAGATGTGCCATATGATGAATCATTCTCCCCTTTCCACCACCTTAAATCCGAGTCCAATAAAAATATTCTGTAATTCACTGTCCTGATCCCGCAGATCGATTCTGAAGTGGCGGAACTCCGGACGCAGCGGATGATTAATGCGCAATTGAATGAAATCAGACGCTGTTTTGGTTCCTCTCAGACCTGCATCGGAACCGGAAATATCAAATGCCTGCAGAATCGTCGACAAGACGGCATCCTGGCCGGCCGATTGTCCCGATGGACGAATCACCTTTTCTTTGGGATACAAAGCTTCAGCATTCCAGGATGCCTGCATTTTAAAAAAACTGCACAACTCATCACGGGCCATTTCGGTTGCTCGAATCTTTCCGTCAAGTGCCGTGCCCGCTATGTGAGGAGTGCCAATATCGACCAGATCCAAAAGAGAAAAATCGATCTGAGGCTCTCCCTCCCAGACATCCAAAACCGCCCCCTCAATTCTGCCTTTGCCAAGGGCCATTTTCAGCTCTGAATTGTTTATTACAGCGCCTCTTGACGAGTTTATAAGATACTGGTTCTGTGAAAGTCTATCCAGTAAAACCTGGTCCACCATGTGCCTGGTCGGATACCGCCCTTTGGAAACAAGCGGCACATGAAAACTCAAAATATCGGCCCCCACCACATCTTCAAAATCCAGGTATCGGGAATCGCCCGTCAAATCACGCAACGGCGGATCACAAAGAAGTACTTCCATCCCCAGGGCTTGAGCCTTTTTTGCCACGAGGGATCCTACGTGGCCAACTCCTATGACTGCAATGGATTTTTGGCTCAGATCCCAATTTCGCCTTGAAGCGATTACGACCAGCGCCGTGGTAATGTATTCAGAAACAGCGACCGCGTTGCATCCGGCTGCATAGCCAAACCCGATCCCCCGAGTTGCCAGGTATTCACGATCGATGTGATCGAATCCGGCGCTGGCTGCAGCCACGAAACGGGTGGAACTTCCTTCCAGGAGCGAGGCGTCCACCTGGGTAACGGAACGAACAACGAGCGCATCCGCATCTCGAATATCCTTCGGTTTGAGTTTTTCCGCCGAAAAGGGGCGCAACTCGCCAAATTCCGAAAACGCCTCTGCCCAGTAGGGTATTGCTCTGTCTATGGCAAGAATCATCCAAACACCAAAAGATATATTTTAGGCATTTTTAAATAAAAGGGAACGTGTTTCGAGGATTTGGAGGATTTGGAGTGCGGTGATTTTGTTTAGGCCTTCAAGTTTAATAGATTGAATATGGGAACTACGTTGACGAAAGCCGTGGTCGTTGACGTGCACGTGCTCGTGGACGTAGACGGCATTTTTCCCCGTGTAATCTAACGGGATACGAATTAGAACAAATTTACCGTGAGATTTGGATCCTTCGAGTCTTTAACTCCTGGAGTTATTTACACCAAGACTCAAATAGCAAAAATGCGTTATGATGGTTATATGACCTGGTTTAAGAAACAGAAAAGCACCATTGCCAGCACAAATGAGGAAAAGACCGTCCGGACGGAAGGGGTATTTAGCAAGTGCGACAGTTGCCTCAAATACATCTGGATAAAGGACTTGGATTCCAACGATAAGGTTTGTCCCAAGTGCGGCTATCATTTCAGGATAAACGCGCGGGAACGTCTTGAGCTGCTTCTGGACGATCATCGTTTTCAAGCTCTCGACAACCATATAATCTCGACCGACCCGCTGAAATTCACAGATCGGGCGCCCTATTCTCAAAAACTTGCTTCAGCCCAAGCGACGACCGGACTCAATGATGCCGTTATCAATGCTTCAGGAGTTTTAGGCGGCCATCCCGTATTTATCAGCGCCATGGAGTACAACTTTATCGGCGGTTCCATGGGATCGGTGGTTGGTGAGATGATTACGCTGGCCGTCGAACGGGCTACCAGTGAAAAGATCCCCCTGATCATTGTTTCCGCATCGGGCGGGGCACGCATGCATGAAGGAACTCTTTCACTTATGCAGATGGGGAAGGTGAGTGCCGCGCTTGCAAGACTGGATGAGGCGCGCGTGCCGTTCATATCCGTGCTCACGGATCCGACGACGGGCGGCGTTACGGCAAGCTACGCCATGCTGGGAGATTTGAATATTGCGGAGCCCGGCGCTCTGATTGGGTTTGCAGGCCCGCGCGTTATCGAACAGACAATTCGACAGAAGCTCCCCAAAGGATTTCAGCGTTCGGAGTTTTTGCTTCAGCACGGGATGCTGGATGCGATTATAGATCGGCGCCAAATGAGGAATTACCTGATCCATTCCCTTAATTTCTTCATGCATTGAAACTGGATTACGAAGTTGGAATTTATGCTGCGCTGTGCCGCACCTTTTGGTGCTCTTTGCCGTTTTCATCCGTCCATCCCGGCCTTACGGCCGGGCCTATTCACTTCCGGCCCTTCGGGCCTCTTCCCTGTGGACAGAATGAAGCCTCGAAGAGGCGGCAAATAATAGCCTCGGCCGTGAGGCCGGGGTAGTGGTAACCCAATTAGTCGAGCACTGAAAGTGCGGCACGGAATCCAACCTCGGCGAAATTGGTTTTCAAAAGTCAAATCATTGAAAACAAAAGATAAGGACTAACCCTTCAATCTCGCTGCACCAATTCCACGAGCACTCCATGAGTCGACTGGGGATGAATGAATGCTACCGTGGATTCCCTTGCGCCTTTGCGCGGTTTTTCATCGATGAGACGGATTCCCTTGTCTCGAAGCTCCCTCAACGCATCCTCAATATTTTCCACACGCAGAGCGATATGGTGCATCCCTTCGCCGCGGTTGGTTATGAATTTGGCGATAGCGCTTTCGGGGGCCGTTGCTTCGAGAAGTTCGATTTCACTCCCGCCCGCCAGGAGCAGCAACGTTGTTACCTTCTGCTCGGCCACAGTTTCTTTCTCCGGTGCAGGCAAGCCCAAGTCGGCATTCCAGAAAGGCGCCGACTGATCAATGGATTTCGTTGCAATGCCGATATGGTCGATTTCCAGGATCTTCATCAGTTTCTCCATGTGTAATTAATATCGGTATCGGGGTCGAGTTTTGCGTGCGAATGTCGATCCCGACCCCGATACCGTTGATTTCAATATGCGATACTTTGTTAGGCTGGCTTATACTCCCCAAAAACGCGGCGCAGCGTATCGCAAATTTCCCCCAGGGTGCACAGGGAGCGAACGCAGGCGAGAATTGGAATCATCAGATTGCCATCCCCTCGGGCGGTTGCTTCGAGAGCAGCCAGGGAGGCATCAGCTTTTCGCGTGTCGCGCGAGCTCTTCAGGTCGGCTATTTGCTTCATTTGCACATTTCGCACTTCGGGATTGATTTCCAGCAGCGTTTGCGTTGAGGATTCTTTGACCTGGAATTTATTCATCCCTACGACGATGCGCTCTCCGGATTCGACTTCCTGCTGGTGTCGATAGGCGCTTTCCTGAATCTCGCGCTGAATATATCCCTGCTCAACAGCAGCCACGGCGCCGCCCATTCTGTCGACCTGTTCGATAAGGGATTCAGCTTGCCGCTCGATTTCATTGGTTAGCGCTTCAATGTAATAGGAGCCACCCAGGGGATCCACCGTATCGGCAACGCCCGATTCGTAAGCGATCAACTGCTGAGTTCGCAGCGCAACCTGCGCTGATTGCTCGGATGGCAAGGCCAGAGCTTCATCCATTGAATTCGTGTGCAGAGATTGCGCGCCGCCTAAGACTGCCGACAGAGCCTGCCACGCAACCCGGACGATATTGTTCATCGTTTGCTGCGCGGTAAGGGTGGACCCGGCAGTTTGCGTGTGAAAACGCAGCATCCATGAGCGAGGGTTTTTTGCGCCGAAACGGTCCTTCATTATTTTGGCCCAGAGCCTGCGAGCTGCCCGGAATTTCGCAATCTCTTCAAGAAAATTCAGATGCGCATTGAAAAAGAAGGAGAGTCTCGGGCCGAAATCGTCCACGTTAAGCCCCACGTTCAATGCCTTTTCCACATAGGCGATTGCATTGGCAAGAGTAAAGCCGACTTCCTGCGCCGCCGTGCATCCTGCTTCCCGCATGTGATAGCCGCTGATACTGATGGGGTTCCAGTTGGGAATTTCTTTGGCACAGTAACTGAAGGTGTCTGTGATGAGGCGCATCGAAGGAGCGGGCGGATAGATGTAGGTTCCCCGAGAAGAATACTCCTTCAAAATGTCGTTCTGGATTGTTCCGTTGAGTTTGGATTTGGCTATTCCGTTTTCTTCAGCTACGGCAATATACATGGCCAGAAGCACGGCGGCCGGAGCATTTATCGTCATGGATGTGGATACTTTGTCCAGCGGGATCTTATCGAATAATGTGGCCATGTCTTTTATCGAATCGATCGCAACCCCCACTTTCCCGACCTCGCCTTCGGCGAGAGGATGGCTGGAATCATATCCAATCTGGGTTGGCAGATCGAAAGCCACCGACAGCCCTGTTTGACCCTGATCGAGCAGATACCGGTAACGCCGATTCGTGTCTTCCGCCGTTCCAAAGCCCGCATATTGGCGCATAGTCCACATCTTGCCTCGGTACATGTTCGGCTGGATTCCCCTGGTGAAGGGGTATTCTCCCGGCAAATTCAAATCACGCAGATAATCCATTTCCGCATTGTCTACTGGAGAAAAAACCTTCTTGATCTTGATGCCGGAAGACGTCTGAAAATCGAGACTGCGCTCGGATTTGCTTTTGGAGGCTTTCTGGCCTTTCTCGCTCCATTTTTGCATCTCGCTTTGAATTTCTTCAATTTCTTTTGGATCAAACATCGAGCTCCCCTTTGAAATTTAATGCATAAGGATCAAGTATTAGGCTTATTAGATCAAGCCTGAAATTTCCAGGGAAAACGAGAGGATCGTGGTTTTCTATCAGACCAATGGGAAGGGGGGTGAGACGACTGGAAGAAGAATTGCCTTGCAGCCCGGCATCATTATCTCCAAGGCACCATCAATGCGCGAATGGCGAATCCGAAAAGAATCCACATCAAAGCTCTTAAAAATACATCTCGCCTCCGGACGATGATATGCTCCTCCAGAAGGTGTTTGATATCGTTGATCATTTTGTTCTCCTTCTCAAAAAATTATGGCAACAGCCGATATCGATTAAACCTGACGCCGAGCCCGCAAAAGCCACCCGGCAACCGTTCGACGCGGCATACAACGCCGCGTGCCGCAACTTTCAATTCGGCAAGAGAAAAAACAGTGAAAAGAGCTGCATTGGCGTGCACCGCCATATTCAAACGTACATACAATCCACCTGCGCTTAAATTGCCAAGCTTGGTTTCCAAGTCGAATGATTTGCCGTTTGCGTCCAACCCTCGAATTCGCGCAGGAATATACGCCTCAATTCTCGGCTTCAAACGCCTCTCGCATCTACCCTGCCTGAAAAAACCTAAGGAGACATTCATATCATCGGAACCTGTCGGCAACGAACATCCGCTTCCAATATAAAGACTAGAACAGCATTTGCTGTCAAACAAGTGAGCCCTGTCCCGTTTTTCTAGGAGTAGAATCCATTTATGATTTACGATTTACGATTTACGATTGGACTCATCCATTATGATTGCAATCGTAAATCGTCAATCGTAAATCGTCAATTTTAATGGGTAATCGGGGGGAGGGGCGGTTTGGCAAGGCCATGTCGGTAGGAGTAAATGGCCAATTCAAAGCGATCGGAAAGGCCCAGCTTGGCAAGAATTGATGTGAGGTGGTTTCGGACGGTTGATTCGCTGATAAACAGCTTTTCGCCGATTTGCCGGTTGTTCAGTCCTTCGCAGAGCACTTCTATGATTTTATGTTCGCGTTGGGTGAGCAGGGCTATTTTTTCAGCCTCAGGATCTTCGCTTTTATGAGAATGTGAGATTTCTGCGAGGATGCGCGCGGTGGTGCTGTGATCGATCCAAGCCTCGCCACCGTACACCTTTCTGATGGCTTTAAGCACCACATCCCCCGTTGCCTCCTTCATCACTATTCCAACGGCACCGTTGCGTAATGCACGGCTGTGAAGCCCGGGGTCCTGCATCCCGGTCAACGCAAGAATTTTGGAATTTTTGGAGGCCGCCTGGATCTCGGGTATGTGGTCCACGGCATTGATAGATCCTAAATCCAAATCAAGCAGAATGACGTGCGGCTGTTTCCGCTGAAGGGTTGCAAGAGCTTCTGCGTTTATTGCGGATTCGGCTGCAACTACAAGATCCTCTTGAGTCTGGATGAGCAATCGCAGCCCTTCACGGACGATCCTCTGACCGTCGAGAATTGCAATTGTGATAGGACAATCCGGCGCGTTTTCCATAACCATTGTTTATTGGGCTACCCTTGCTTTATCGTCGCGCCGGGCGGCATCCTTCAGTATTCAAGCTAAGAGAGAGTAGGTCTGGCGCTGAAAGCGCGACGCAGCAAAGCCCAGAACGAAGGCCGCAAAGCGGCCGAAGCCCTGGGTTAGGACGCGAAAGAGAAGAGCCCTCCT
>JAHFUH010000181.1 GCA_023265215.1 Acidobacteriota bacterium | reverse complement strand
TTTGGGTAAGCATGGCTCCCGGCTTTATTCCGAGATAAGGATCGAAATGAGAGCGATCTAAGGTCGTGTCATAATCTATATGCCGGATGGTTTTTCCGAAGAGCGCCGATTTTGGATTCGACAACTCCTCCGCATATCCGGGCGGAACAGATAGAATAAAGATAATGAGGAAGAAAAATTTTGCCATGAATTCGACCAGCGCGTTCAACTAGCCTGCTGATGGCTGAAAGCTAATAGCTTGTCTTTTCAGAGATTGAATCGAAACAGTATGACATCGCCTTCCTGAACCCGGTACTCTTTCCCCTCGAGGCGCAGGACCCCTTTGCCTTTAGCGGACTGGAATGATCCCAGTTCAACCATATCCTCAAAAGAAACCACTTCAGCCTTGATAAATCCTTTTTCAATGTCGGTGTGGATCGCTCCTGCCGCCTGCATTGCGGTCGTATTGCTGGGAATGGTCCAAGCTCTCACTTCCGGTTCACCAGCCGTGTAGAAAGAAAAGACCCCCAGCAGATCGTAGGATTTCTGGATGATGCGATCGAGCGCTCTTCCCGTCAAGCCGAGATCGTCCATAAACATCCGGGCGTCTTCAGGAGGCAAAGCCGCAATTTCAGATTCGATTCTTCCGCAGACAGCTGTAATCCCGACATTGTGCATGGACGCTTGTTTCTGCAGTCCATATTCATCAATAATGCGCTCGATCTTCCCGGCGTCCTCGTCTCCCACATTGATCACCAGCAAAAGCGGCTTTGCCGAAAGAAAAGTAAATCCTTTAATACGCTTTTCCTCCTCCGGTGTCAGATCAAAATTTCGCAACGGCTGTTCCGTTTCCAGAGCCTCCTTGAACCGTTGAAGGACTTGATTCTCCATTTCCAGTTCAGGGGACTTCCCCTTCTTCAAATCTTTCGAAAGCCGCTCCAGTCTTTTTTCGACGATCGCCAGGTCCGAAAAGATCAACTCGAGCTCAAAAAGCCCGATATCGCGAAGAGGATCAACGCTCCCTTCCGTATGCGGAAGGTTGGGATCGTCAAAAGCACGAACAACATGAAGCAGCGTGTCTACATTTTTCAGGCTGTTCAGGTAAGTCGCCATGTCTTTCGCCTGACCCTCCAGCGCTGCTTTCCCTTCGCCACGAGACAGTCCGGGCAGATCGACGTACTCAACAGTCGCATAGGTAATTTTTTTCGGATGCACTATTTCAGCGAGCCGATCCAGGTGAAAATCCGGGACTTGGGCGATCCCGATATGGGCTTCTCTTCCTTTGACCCAGGAAGATGTATCAATCCGTCCTTCCGTCAATAATTTAAATATGGTTGTTTTCCCAACTTGCGGCAGACCGACAATCCCAATTTTCATTTATACCCTCGAATGCGAAGTTTGTAATGTTACCACAGGATCGAGCAGGCGTTCACCGGCATTTAGATAGAGTATTTTCAAGCGTTTGAGTCCTTTATGGCCCGGCAACAGGAGCGTGGGCGTGTTATTCCGCTGGGGAACGCGGGTTGCGCGCATTTCTTGGATGCAGTGTTTTGGCCCGTTTTCTTGCAAGTCTCGCGGTTTTGCCCGTCGTGCGGAGGTCATCGCATAGCCGATACGGCAGCCCATCTCGTTGACCATGTTCAGCGTGTATAGTGTGACGCCGCACTATACGCTATAGGATGAAACAGTGATTGAGGCGATCAAGCAAGAAAGCTAAAGATTGTTATCACAGGTTTCAATTCGCGGGCCACGTGCCAACGAATCCTCCCGCCTTCATGGTCCCTTTGCCGCCGACAACAGGCCCAGAATTGACGATAGGTGCCGCGAAAGTGGGCACAGGTCCCGTACCCAAAACGTTCGTGACCATGACGATCGCCCGGTACTTGGTGAAGCGAGCTGCGAAGTCCTCGGCAAATTCGTTGATGGCTGCCAACGCTTTGAGGTCGCTGGCACGGGTGCCGAGCGCGTTTCTGATAGACGCTTTGAGGCTGGCCGCCGAGAGCGGCTCTGGATTCCCACCCAACACCGGCAGCGGCGTCGGCACGTTCGGCGTGGGTGGTGCCACTGGACCTGGATAACTAGCAAAGGTCGGATACCAACTTAGACCAGGCACCCGAAGGCTCGAAGCCCACACGCTCCACGCGTTTGAAACCGAAGAAGCGAACGCATTCGCCACAGCCGCCGGAACTCCGGCCTCGGTCATCGTTCTCTCGATGGACGGATGGAGAGCCGGCCCGGTGACGGATCCACCGACAGCCATGTGCCCGTTGATCACTACATTATTCAGCGCCGCTTGGCTCTGCCATTTGGCGACCGCCAGCGCGACACCCGCAGTCGCTGCTTTCCGGCAAGCTGGCCAGTCGGTCGAGGCTGGTGTTTGTGACGCTGGCAGGATGGGTTGCTTTTCGGAAGCGCTTCTCCCGAGCAGTCCTACGGTCTCCATAGTATTAATAAATAGAAAAGTGAATAACACCGCCAGAAATTTGTTCATAGGATGATCTCCTTGCAAATTTATATATGATCATCTTCACAAATGGCCATTCTTACAATAAAAAGTATTACAATATTTGTGAGTTTCACTTCCAATTGCCACCCGTATCTACGCACACATCTGAGTCAACTCCTGCGCCCTAGTCCCAGTCCACGTCTGTGACATTTCTTCGTGTGTCAAACGCACATTCCGCTTCCGGGCTTTTCCAGCCTTCCAAATAGCTGTATTTTAAGAAAATACAGAAAACGTTCCCCCTGCAACCCATTTATAACTATTTGCTTGACATGCACGTGCCGATAGAATTATTGTTTTGTGGTCAAGGGTGGTCCAATGTGGCTGACAGGGGCCGACCTTAAGCGCTTTCCTCTGAATTTATATTTCATAAATTCGCTAATTGACGCTGTGCGAGTCTGATATGCTTTGGGGTAGGTATTCGGCAAAGATAGATGAAAAATCTCGTCTGAGACTGCCTGCGAAGTTCCGTCGCGATTTACCCGAGACTGAAGACAATACCTACTATGTAACAAGCGATGATGGGAAATGCGCTCAGATTTATCCCATACCTGTCTGGGAACGGGTCGCTCAAAAATTTCAGGAGCCTCCGAGGATGGATCCGGCCAAATTAAAACTGCAGCGGTTCACCAGCTATTACGGGCTGCTGGCACAAATGGATCCTCAAGGTCGCATCCTGATACCTCAATCGTTGCGAGAGGATGCTCAGATTCTGGGAGACGTCATCGTTATCGGGAAAAGCGATCACCTTGAAGTATGGAATGATGAGGTTTTCAGAAAGAGCTTGAAGGAAGAGCCTCTCACCATTGAAGAGCGTGAGCGATTGGCTGAGCAGGGATTCTAGAACAGGTTCGGGACGAGAATAAATGAGAGCGACAGCCCGGAAAAATATGACAGAGAACCTGAAAGGCGCTGATTCCGAACACATCCCGGTGATGGCAAAGGAAGCGCTCGATTTCCTTCAATGCAAGCCCGGCGGCATATATGTCGATGCCACAGTCGGACTTGGAGGCCATGCTCAAGCCATTTTGGAGAAGATCCAGCCCGGCGGTATGCTGATCGGCATTGACCGGGACAAGGAATCCATTGAAAAAGCATATGCCCGATTGAAGCCTTTCGGCGAAAGCTTTCGTCTGTTCCACGACAATTATAAGAACCTGTCTTTGATTTTAAACAACCTGGAGCGGAATTCCGTGGACGGAATTCTTCTGGATTTGGGAGTATCTTCTTATCAACTCCTCACGCCGGAACGCGGTTTCAGCTTTCAATCCGATGTCATGCTGGATATGCGCATGGACCGCTCCCAGCAATGGACCGCGGCCGACCTGGTGAACAACATGTCGGAAAGCGAACTGGCGGACATAATTTATCGTTATGGCGAGGAACGCCTTTCACGCCGAATTGCAGCTGCCATTGTTCAGGAACGGGAGAAAGCGCCCATTACCCGCTGCTCTCAGCTGGCGGCGATTATCAGCCGTGTCTTTAGAATCCGCGGACATCAGGCAATACACCCGGCGACTCGCACTTTCCAGGCATTGCGGATCGCCGTAAACGAGGAACTGGATGGCCTGGAAGAGCTTCTGTCGGAAGCATTCAGCTTTTTAAAACCGGGCGGGAGAATGGCAGTTATCTCATTCCATTCTCTTGAAGACAGGATCGTCAAGAGAACTTTTCGCAAGCTGGCCGGCCAATGTGTTTGTGAGGCTCCGCCCGAATTGTGCACTTGTCCCAGGCAGGCGGTCGCCAGCATCCTTACTTCCCGTCCCATGACGCCGGGCCCCGAGGAATTGTCAATCAATGCGCGAGCCCGCAGCGCCCGAATGCGTTCCGTGGAACGGATATAGATTTTTTTGGCATCAACGAACAAACAGCCCTGGTAAAAGGAACTGGAGATCGAAATGACGGACTGGGCCGATGGAATTGAAACGCGCAACTACGGCATCAAATGCGTGATCGACGCACGCATATTGTCGGACCTCGTGCGAACCATCGTCTGTTTGGCAATGGTCGCCGGAGCTCTTTTGTTTTACTTGTGGGTTCACAGCCAAATGATCAGCATAGGATATGAAAGCCAGAAATTGTCTACCGAGGAAGAATCCCTGCGGCGCACTCAAAAGAACCTGGACCTGGAGGAAGAGAACCTCAAGCGCCCCGATCGCATCGACATGATTGCTCGCACTCAACTGGGAATGATTCCGCTGAGCCCCAGTCAGCTGATCCCTCCCCAGACCCAGGATCTTAACGAAAGCCTTCCGGATAAACTTGCGATGGCTGTTTCCGAATCAACGGGGCTGAAAAAATCCGCCGCCAAAAAGCTTGGTAATTACACGAACTAGTTATTGAGTTCCAAGAAGCGCTTATGAAATCTGGCGTCGGGTTCCCGATACAAAGTCCAGGTCAACAAATCCTAAAAATCTCATGGCTAACAACGGAGGAGGGCTGAAACCAATAAGGATAGTTGTGGTGATCCTGGGGATATTCCTCTGGAGCATCAGTATAGCGGTTCGCCTAGTGCAGCTGCAGATCATTGAAAAAGATTCATTTGTCGAACGTGCCAATAAAAACCAACAGGTTACCCGCTCAAAATCGGCTCCGCGCGGCATTATTTATGACAGCAAAATGGGCGAACTTGCCACGAGCGTTACTGTCAGCACCGTGGTGGCCGAGCCGCGCAGGATCCAAAATATTCCCGAAACCGCCCGGCGCCTGGCAGAAATACTCGAATTGGATCCACGTCAACTTGAAAGCAGGATGAGGGAACCCTCGCGACAGGCAAACGTGACCATCAAACGCAAAATAGATCCTGCCGCGGAGAAGCTCATTGAATCCCTGGGAATAGATGGAGTCTATTTCATTGAAGAAAGCATGCGCGTTTATCCAAATCGCGATCTGGCTTCCCAAACACTCGGTTTCGTAAACATGGATGGCGATGGCGGCACAGGCATCGAGCAGCAGTACGACAAGGAGCTCAAGGGAAAAGAAGGAGTGTTTTCCTACGATGTCGATGCACATGGCCGATCATACCGGGACAAAGTAGAAAAGCCTCCAGTTCAAGGGCATTCTCTCGTGCTCAGCCTGGACAAGGCGATCCAGTACATCGCCGACAGGGAGCTGGCGGCCGCAGTAGAAAAATCAAAGGCCCGGTCGGGCGTCGTCATCGTCATGGAATCCGAAACAGGCCGGATTCTCGCCCTGTCCAATTATCCGTCATTCAATTGCAACACCTATAACAAATACCCAAATGTCTTTTGGCGCAATCGGGCGGTGTCGGATTATTTCGAACCCGGATCGACATTCAAAGTAGTTGTGGCATCGGCCGCTTTGGAAGCCGGCCTCACGCAGCCGGACGAAATGATAGACTGCCAGAATGGCACCATCATAATCGGGAAGCACCCCTTTCATGACCACAAAGCATATGGGCTCCTGAGCTTCAGTCAGATCCTCGAGTTCTCTTCCAACGTGGGCGCGGCAAAATTGGGGCTGCGCCTCGGAGAACAACGGCTTTACGAAGCAGTGCGCAATTTCGGATTCGGTTCGAAAACGGGAGTGGACCTGCCCGCGGAAACTATCGGACTTGTGCGCGACTGGCATGATTGGTCGGGTTTGTCGATCGGAGCAATCTCATTCGGCCAGGAAGTGGGTGTGACCTCCATGCAGATTTTGGGCGCCATCAATGCTATCGCAAACGGCGGCTATCGCGTTCGGCCTTCTTTGGTTGACCGCGTGATCGATGAGAAGGGAGACCTGATCAACGTGCGCTCGCCGGAACGTGTTCGTCTGATGAGCCCCCAAACTTCCGCGACAGTTTCCAACGCATTTGAACGCGTGGTCCTGGGCGGAACAGGCAAACGCGCTGCCCTCGAAGGCTACAGGGCTGCCGGCAAAACAGGTACGGCCCAAAAAACCATCAAGGGGCACTATGCACCCAACAAATATGTTGCCTCCTTCATCGGTTTCGCACCGCTGCCGACACCTCGCATTACTGTCTTGGTCCAGATCGACGAACCTCAAGGCGTTCACTATGGAGGAGATGTATGCGCCCCCTACTTTCAGAAAATAGCGCAGCAAAGCCTATTGCAGCTTAAGGTCCCTCCGGACAAGGATCTGCTGTCACCGAAACTCAACCCAATCGCAGCGGTTCCAGCAACTAAAATGAAGTTAACTGCGGCGCAGATCCAAAAGGCTTCGGCGCTTGATAAGAACACCCAGCCGGAAAAATCCTCGGATGTGATCACAACAATCGTGGAACAAGAACTCGTCGCATTACCGGACTTTCGCGGAATGTCCAAAAGAACAGTCCTGAACCATTGCCTCGATCTGGGCATTCGGCTTCAGGCAACAGGCTCGGGCGTGGCGGTTTTTCAGTCTCCAATGCCGGGAATTAAAATACCCATAGGAACAACCTGCAGCGTTACCTTCGCTAAGGGCAACTGGAGATTGAATCCGGGCGCCGCAGATCAAAACGATAACCTGTCTGCAAACTTCCGGCGGTAAAGAAGGCCCAATGCTTTTGAGCGAACTGTTCAAACAGATACACGGGATTGATCGGGCTGGAACGTCGGACGTCCAGATACGCGGAATTGCCTATGATTCCCGGCTTGTGCAGGCAGGAGATTTGTTTGTTGCAATCAAGGGTGAAAAAACCGATGGCGCGCTCTTCGTCGGCCAGGCAATCAGCCGGGGAGCCGTAGCAATAGCATCGGAGAGTTCGATAGAGGCCCAGCCGGCAGTGGCAACCTTCACGATTCCCGATGCCCGGAGATTTCTGGCGGAAGGTTCCAGGATCGTTTATCAGGACCCATCCATAAAACTAAAACTGGTGGGAATTACCGGCACAAACGGCAAAACCACGACTTCTTATTTGATGCACTCGCTGTTCAGCCGGGCAGGCATTCCTTCGTGCCTGGTTGGGACAATCGGGATGAACATTGGCAATGCCGGTTATCCCAGCAAGCATACAACGCCGGAAGCGTCCGATCTGATGAAATTCCTGCACCAGGCACTGACGGAAGGCTGTACGCACGGCGCAATGGAAGTGTCTTCTCATTCTTTGGCCTTGAAGCGGGTGTTCGGCGTTAAATTCGCGGTGGGCGTATTCATGAATCTCACTCAGGACCACCTCGACTACCACAAAGACATGGAGAGTTATTTTCAAGCCAAAGGACTTCTATTCTCCCGTGAAAACGATAACCGGGTTGAATCGGCTGTAATCAATATCGACGACGCCTATGGCGAGCGCCTGGCAAAACAGGTCCCCTGCCCCGTCGTGCGCTTCGGCTTCAGCAGCTCGGCGGATATTCACGTGACCGAATTCCACAGCCATCCCGACAGATCAGAACTGATTCTCGCAACACCTGCAGGAAGGGCTGAATTCCATCTGCATTTAATCGGCCGGCCCAATGCCTCCAACATCATGGCTGCAACCGGCGCGGCGCTCTGCCTGGGATTGAATCTGGATGAGATCCGGGAAGGTGTGGAAGCCTTAAGAGGAGTCCCAGGAAGATTGGAGATTGTAAAAGCCGGTCAGGACTTTGCCGTTATAGTTGATTACGCTCATTCGCCCGATGCGCTGGAAAATCTGCTCAAAACTGTCGCCCAGTTGCCGCATGCCCGGATCATCACTTTATTTGGCTGCGGGGGCGACAGGGACAGAACAAAACGCCCTATTATGGGCGAGATAGCCGCCAGCATGAGCGATTTCGTAATTGCCACTTCCGACAATCCGAGGTCCGAAGATCCGTTAGACATATTGAAGGAAGTTGAAGCCGGTCTGCGCAAAGGGGCCGCGCCCTATAGAATGATGCCGGACCGCGGACAGGCTATTGAGGCGGCAATTTCAATGGCGCAAAAAGGCGATGCCGTGGTAATTGCGGGAAAAGGTCACGAGGATTACCAGATTATTGGAAACCGCAGCCTGCCCTTCGATGACCGGAAGGTTGCGGCAGATCTGATAAAGAAACGACTCAACGATGGATAGTTTTAGGCATGGAAGCCGGAAGCCAGAAGCCGGAAGCAATTCTGCAGGGATCTCAGTTAGCGAAATTCCGGCTTCTGGCTTCTGGCTTCCGGCTTCATTCAGGAATCAGTGATTATGTTTTCGGCCGCAGATGTGGAAACAGCAACAGCCGGGACTTTGGCAAATGGGCCGAAGGACGCCATGTTCAATAAAGTATCGATAGATACCCGAACCCTGCAGACCGGAGATATCTTTTTCGCGATCCAAGGCCCCAACCTGGACGGGCATCGGTTTATTCCGGCTGCGCTGGCGAAAGGCGCCCTGGGAGCAGTTGCTGCCAAATCCTATCAATATCCCGAGGAATTTCCCGGCGGCCATGTTCTTATACAAGTGGAGGACACGCATAAAGCTCTCAAGGATCTTGCAGCCTGGACAAGACGCCGTTGGGCCGGCACATTGGTTGCGATCACCGGGAGCATGGGCAAAACAACAACTCGGGAATTCGTTACACAGGTCCTTCGGAGCCAATTCAGCGTATATCAAACGCCGGGAAATTATAACAACCTGTTCGGCCTCCCTCTCGCGCTCCTCGGACTTGCACCGGAGCATGATCTGGGGATTT
>JAHFUH010000700.1 GCA_023265215.1 Acidobacteriota bacterium | reverse complement strand
AAGCAAGTAAGACCTATGTACCGGTATTCCCGTCTAGCGTCCCCAGCCAGCAATACACAACTCAGCGCGCATTCCGGACCGAGATTGCCGGTGCGGATGATTTCGAGGAGAAATCCTATCAGGACTATTCGACTTCAATAAGGCGCTGGAGCATCGGCAGCCTGGCGCTATTCGACAATGAAGCCGCCGACCTGCTTGCATGCTGGGAAGGAGCCTTCGGGCCATACAGGGAATTCGCTTTCACCGACGCCGACGGTGCTTATCATGCGCACTGCCACTTCCTGGACAATGAACTTGTGCATGAAATAGTTGCGCCCGGGACCCACTCCATCAAGGCCACCATAGAGGAAATTCTGTGAGCACGATTGCGGATGTCAAGGGTCTGGTTGAAGCCTGGTCGGCGGTCTATGCCTTCGAGGTTACGACCAAGGATGGAGTTACGCATTACTGGGCGACGAGATCGATTACTTTCAACGATAATGAATACGACCCTGCCGTGCTTGATTGCTCCAGCCCGAAAATAGACCTGGGCCTTTGGGGAATCGAGGCCGTCCCGCAGATATCCATCACGCTCAACAATGCGGATAAAGCTCTGAATGGAATTATTGTGCCGGCGAACTGGCAGGGCTCAACTGTTATCGCGAGATTCCTGTTTTATGACGGCGTGAACAATGCTTGTACGAGTGACAGCAAGGTATATGGCAGCTTCCGGGCGGACCTTCCCGTCGCCGCCTGGCCGAAGGTTGAATTCACCGCCCACAACATGCTGAACTTCGCGCGAAAGACAATCCCGCAGTCGGTCATCACCAGAAAAGACCGCTATCCTTTTCCTGCGACAGCGGATGAACGCGAAGCCGCATACTCGGACCCCACGAGCCCATTTTATGCGCTCGGGTACTCGCCTGCTCACGGCCAGGGCAACTACAAGGACGGCGATCAGTATTATTCTCCGGCCGACTACAACGGGACGCGGGACGTCGACGGCGAGGATGGGACGGTTTGTTTGGAGACAATCGGTCTGAGTGCGCGCGGCGGACACTTCGGAAAACTTCCAGGAACAGTTTCTTATACGCTGATCCTGATGCCTAACAAGCCGACTGGGGAGCTTAAGGGCAGCATTAACGAAGGGAAATACGGCCAGGCCGTGCCGCTGCTCTATGGCACGGTCAGGATTGCTCCCGTTGTTCTGGACACCGGAGGACCGGCATCCTGGAACGGCGCCAGGCTCTCGGATCTGCTGCTTTGCGACGGAGTCAATTTTGCTCCCAACGCCAGCGATTATGGCATCGACAGCGTTCTTGATGTCATCCTGCCGGGCGCGAAGAATGGGAAGGATTATCGCGGGCTCCTGCCGCCCTGGGCAACCGGAGACAGCCAAACACAGGGCTCCTGGGGCTACGTTACGGGCGTTCTCCGTGCAGCGCGCAACCGCAACCCGGCTACGGACCTCAGCCCGCACGATCCGCAAGATCGCGATCTATATAGTGGCCTGGCGTATCTCACGGTCGGCTACCCCTCGGAACTCGCGGAACAGAATGCAGAGCTAGGCCCAAAGACTGAGGTGATCGTCAAAGGTCTCAAAGTGGAGACCTGGGATGTTAATGGGACGGTGAGCTGGCAGTGGTCGGACAACCCAATCTGGATCTATATCGATATCCTAAAGCGCGCCGGTTACCCGGGCGACCAGATCGATAAGCCCGCGGCATATTTAGCCGCCGCATACTGCGAGGCCACGGATTCGCAGGGCCGGAAACTATTTCGATGCAATCTGGCGCTTACGGCCCAGGTCAAGATCGCGGATGTCCTGCGCGGAATCCGAGCGAACTGCCGGCTGTTCACAACTTATGGGAGCGATGGCAAGCTACAGATCCGGATTAAGAAGACTCTCGCGGAAGAAGGCTCCAGCTTCACTCTGGACGAATCAAATATCCTGAGGAACTCCGACGGTTCTCTCATGATCAGGAAATGGCACAAGTCCATCCTTGAGGCTGCAAATACCTTCCGGTGCGATTTCCAGGATGAAGCGCGCGAATATTCCCCTGACAGCCTTACCAAAGTTGCAATCGATAATGTCAATGACATCGGGGAGCGAATCCCTGGAGACAGCATTATCACTGTTCTCGGCTGCCCAAGCTATGACCAGGCGGAACGCTGCCTCAATACGCTGCGCTTTGAGAACATCGAAGGGAACGAATATTACACAGTCACGGCCTCCATGGCCCTTATTGAGGCGCAGGTGGGACTGTTGGGACTACTGACCGAAGATCGGCATGGAGTGACCGCGCTGCCGATCCGGATCATTACCATGGCCCCGCAACGAGACGGCACGATCGAACTGACGATTCAGAAGCATGTCGACGAGGCCTGCAGCAATGACCGTATTACGGAGCCGCTGCAGCGGATCCTGGCTGATCAAAGCTATACGCCGCGGTCAGTGGGTGAACTCACCCTCACCGAGATCTTGCAGCAATCGGAACTCAACCCTACTAAGATCCGCCGGTGTATCCAAGTGGCATTCCCGGTTCCACCGACAACTTTCGAATCCGGATTTTCTAGCCCGACCAAGATTTCGAACCTGGTGCAAGGCACCACGGGAGGATGGATTCCAGGACTGGACTTCGAGAACATTTGCTTTGTGGTAGAAGTCTGTCCGACGAAAAGCGGCCTTGAGGGCCTGGCCAGCAATTTTCTATGGGTGCAGCCGGCCAAGACAACGAATACAAACAAGTTTACCTTTGACCTGCAGCTGCCGGCAGAAGCCGACGGCTACACGGTCCGGATAGGGCGAAGGATATGGAACGAAACCAACATAAATCCCACGCCCGGCCGAACCTATAAACACTCCACCGTCTCAACAGCAGAAAAGACTTTGACGGTTGAGATAACGGATATCTCAACACTCGATGACACTTCTCTATCCCCGGATCCCCGTTTTGATCATGTGCGTTTTTTGTATTGCTATGGCACGGATATTACGCAGCGTCAGCTTTTGAAGGATGCAGGCAGGACCTACAATAGCACCATAACCTC
>JAHFUH010000699.1 GCA_023265215.1 Acidobacteriota bacterium | reverse complement strand
GCAGGCATCTTGCCCGCAGGCGGGTGGAGCGCCCGCGCTCTATGAGGATGCCATATGTCAAAACTAACCATTGCGGATTTGGACATTGAGGGCAAGCGGATATTTATACGCGTGGATTTTAATGTTCCTATAAAAGATTCCAAGGTAACGGATGATTTGCGTATTCGCGAAGCGCTCCCGACAATTCGATATGGTCTGGAGCATGGTGCAATCCTGTTGCTCGCTTCGCATCTTGGCCGGCCTAAAGGCAAACCCAAACCGGAATTCAGTCTGGCTCCGGTGGCGACCCGTCTTTCGGATCTTCTGGGCAAGAAGGTGGCTTTTGCTCCCGATTGTGTGGGTCCCGAAGTCGAAAAAATGGTGAGTGCGGCAAAGAACGGAGATGTCATTCTCCTGGAGAATCTTCGATTCCATCCCGAAGAAGAAGCCAACGATCCCGAGTTTTCAAAAAAGTTGGCGGCGCTTGCGCAAGTTTATGTCAACGACGCGTTCGGCAGCGCGCATCGTGCGCATGCTTCCACCGAAGGCATCGCTAAATTCATGGATAAAGCCGCAGCCGGTTTCCTGATGGAAAAGGAACTGCGCTACCTCGGGAATGCACTCGAAAAACCGGAGAGGCCTTTTATAGCCATTCTTGGCGGGGCGAAAATTTCCGACAAGATCGAGGTTATCGAAAATCTTCTTGGAAAAGTAGACCGCCTGCTGATCGGCGGCGCCATGATGTTTACTTTTCTTAAAAGCCAGGGGAAAAATATCGGAAAATCCCTGTGCGAGGAAGACAAACTCGGTCTGGCAAGAGATCTAATGGAAAGAGCACAGTCCCGTATTGTTCTTCCGGTAGATGCAATTGCCGGCCGGAGTATTGAGGATGAGAAGTCCGCCCACATCGTGCCTTCCGGCCAAATACCGGAAGGAGAAATGGGGCTGGATATTGGACCCAGAGCATCGGCGGAATATGCGGATATAATCCGCCCTGCAAAAACCATCGTTTGGAATGGTCCCATGGGGGTTTTTGAGAAAGACGCATTTGCCTCCGGAACTATTAAAATCGCGAAGGCTGTCGCGGATTCCAAGGCAGTTTCCATTATCGGGGGCGGAGACTCGGCAGCGGCTGTTGCGAAAGCAGGCGTAGTGGATCGGATTACCCATATTTCCACGGGAGGTGGCGCATCGCTGGAGTTCCTGGCGGGGTTGACTCTGCCCGGCGTCGCTGCCCTCAACAATAAATAGATTTAAGATTGACGATTTACGATTTAGCTCATACAGCTCAATCGTAAATCGTCAATCTTAAATCGGAAATGTTTTTTATGAGAGTACCGGTTATTGCAGGAAACTGGAAAATGCACAAGACGACGGGAGAAGCTCGTTCTCTCGCAAGGGCGATTAAATCGGGCTTTGGCGAATCGAGCCACTGCCAGGTTGTCCTGGCGCCCCCGTTTACGGCGCTATCCTCTGTAGCTGCCGAAATAGCCTCTTCGCCCATTATTCTTGCGGCTCAGAATGTACATTGGGAAAACAAGGGCGCTTTTACCGGCGAGATCAGCATCCCGATGCTGGAAGACATCGGATGCGGGATGGTTGTCATAGGGCATTCCGAACGCCGGCAATATTTTGGAGAGACAGACGCCACAGTCAATCACCGGGTCAAGGCGGTATTGAAATCGAAGCTTCAACCGATCATCTGTATAGGGGAAACACTGGCTGAGCGCGAGTCGGGGACTCATCTAGCCATAGTTGCACAACAACTTGCAGTCGGATTGGATGGCTTGACACGCCAGGACCTGTTGCGTATTATTCTCGCCTACGAACCGGTGTGGGCGATCGGCACAGGCCGCACCGCTTCGCCTGAAATTGCCCAGGAAATGCATGTCTTGATTCGCGACCGGCTTTCTGAGAAATTCGGGCAAGAGGCTCAAGAGGTTCGCATTTTATATGGCGGCAGCGTCAAACCCGACAATATCGACGATTTGATGCGGCAGCCGGACATCGACGGCGCATTGGTAGGTGGTGCTTGCCTGGAAGCTGAAAGCTTTTTGCGCATTATCCACTTCAAACCCTAAAGCCGCCGGAAAGCAGGCCAGAGTTCATATGATTTTTACTTATTATGCGATCGCAACGCTGCATGTGATAGTTTGCATTATCCTGGTGCTGGTTGTGCTCCTGCAATCGGGTAAAGGGGCGGATTTAGCCGGTGCATTTGGAGGAGGCGCAACCCAGACGGCATTTGGGAGTCGGGGCCCTGCTTCATTCCTGTCTAAAATGACGACTGTCGCAGCCGTTATATTCATGTTAACGAGCATCGGGTTGTCGATGATCTCGACAAGATCGGAAAGCAAATCCATTCTCGAGACAAAGAAGCAGGCAACGCAGCCCGTGAAAAAGGCGCCGGCGGGATTACCCGCCCAGCCCTCGCAAACGCCGGATCAAATACAGAAACGGTTGGAAGAGCTGCAACAAAAACAGCAGCAAGCGGCTCCTACTCCTGCTCCAGCTCAGGCCAAACCGGAGAATTCCAAGCCTGCCCAAAAGTAATCAGGGCGGCAAAAGCAGCATAGCTTGAAAGCCGAAGTGGTGGAATTGGCAGACACGCCATCTTGAGGGGGTGGTGAGGAAACTCGTGGGGGTTCGAGTCCCCCCTTCGGCACCATATCCAAGTCCTATTCCGAAACATCTTCTTCCGTCTTCGTTGCAGGGTGCGCATCGCGTCGAGACTCGACGCTGCAAGACTGTGACATTCAGGTTTTTACGCCCAGTTTTGGCAGCACCCAGCGCATTAAAACGAAGTACCCGCCTAACAGCAGCAAAAATATCAACCATTGAGGCATTGTCGGTTCTCTATAGCCTATCAATCACTTTATGCAGTTTTTCGTTAACCTGCCGCGCTGTCGCCTGCAGTACAGGATTCCCTACAATGGAAAGCATTTTGAAAGCGTCAATCGCTGCAACAAATGATTTCTGGTTTTTTTCATAAACCACCACATTGCAGGGAAGAAGCAACCCCAAATCCATTTCGTACTGCAGCGCTTGATAGGCTA
>JAHFUH010000698.1 GCA_023265215.1 Acidobacteriota bacterium | reverse complement strand
AGAAACAAGCACCTTTGAACCGGAAATTGTGGCTTTCTGTTGCGAGTTTTGAGCGTACAGCGCTGCGGACCTGGCAGGTTCGATGAGGCTCAATTACCCGACATTCATTAAAGTCATAAAAGTGCCCTGTACAGGAAGAGTGGATATCCTGACCATCCTCAAGGCTTTTGAATCCGGCATGGATGGCGTATATCTTGCGGGGTGCCTGGAAGGAGAATGCCATTTTCTGAAAGGCAATCTCCGGGCCAAAAAAAGAGTGGCCTACGCCAGGACACTCCTGAAGGAAGTGGGGATAGAACCGGAGCGGCTGGAGATGTATAACTTGAGCTCCGCCCAGGGACAACGGTTTGCTGCGATCGCCAACGATATGGCAGAAAAGATCCGCAACTTAGGTCCAAGCCCCCTGAAAAAGGCAAGAGAAGCATTCAAGGTATAAAAATCGGTATCGGTATCGGGGTCGAAACTCACGAAAAGCCGACCCCGATACCGATACCGAAAGCCACAAGATTAGGTTAGGAGGATGGAATGATAGTAGGGAACAGGAAGTCGCTGGAAGAAATCCTGGAAATGGTAAAGCCCTATAAGAAAATTTTGCTTCTGGGTTGCAGAGAATGCATTACCGTCTGCGCGGCAGGAGGCGAACGCGAAGTGGGCGTTCTGGCATCTGAGATGAAGATGTCTCGGATGAAGGACGGCCAGGATATCGACATCAAGGAATTCACGCTGGAACGTCAGTGCGATTTCGAATACATCGACCAGATCAAGCCGTTTGTAGACGAATACGAAGCCGTCGTTTCAATGGCATGTGGAGCGGGAATCCAGTATACATCCGAGAGATTTCCCAAGAAGGTTGTGCTCCCCGCAATCAACACGACCTTCCTTGGTGTGGCTATGGAGTATGGAGTGTGGAGCGAGCGCTGCCAGGGATGCGGCGAGTGCATCCTGCACCTTACCGGCGGCGTGTGCCCGGTGGCCCGCTGCGCGAAGAGCCTGTTCAACGGCCCCTGCGGAGGATCGTCAGGCGGGAAGTGCGAAGTGAACAAGGAAACGGATTGCGCCTGGCAATTGATCGTGGACCGCTTGAAAGGACTCGGTCAGTTGGAGAATTACGAAAAAATCATTGATGTAAAAGATTGGACGACATCGCGGGACGGTGGTCCCCGCAAGCGAGTTCGCGAAGATCTGAAATTAGGGTAACAGACGATTTACGATTGACGATTGAAAACCAACACCGTTTGATTCCAATCGTCAATCGTCAATCGTAAATTTTCATACGGAGGATGTGACGCGGTGAAGACGAAATCAAACATTGAGCGTCTCTTGGAAAAAGGTGTTTTTGTTGTGACGTCGGAGTGCGGTCCGCCCAGGGGAGCGGATCCGGAGGCAGTCCGGAAGAAGGGGAGTTTGCTCAAAGGCGTGGTGGATGCGATAAACGTCACCGACAATCAGACCTCCATCGTAAGGATGAGTTCCCTTTCCTCCTGCCTTATTCTCAAAGAAATGGGAATGGATCCCATCTGGCAGCTGGTGTGCCGCGATCGCAACCGGATCGCGATTCAGAGCGACATCCTCGGCGCCGCGGCTCTTGGGATCAACAACATCCTGTGCCTGTCCGGCGACCACCAGAGCTTTGGGGATAATCCAAAAGCGAAGAACGTTTACGATATTGATTCGATCCAGCTGATCAACACAGTCCGAACGCTCCGGGACGATGGCAAATTCCTCGGCGGCGATGAAGTGAAAGGCAAGCCGGAGCTCTTCATAGGCGCTGCGGAAAATCCCTTCGGCGATCCCTTTGAAATCCGCGCCATGCGGCTGGGGAAAAAAGTAAAGGCCGGTTGCGAATTCATCCAGACCCAGGGCATTTACAATCTCGAGAAGTTTGTGAAGTGGATGGAAATGGTGCGGGAAAGAGGATTGCACGAAAAGTGCGCGATTCTCGCGGGCGTGATTCCGCTGAAATCTGCCGGGATGGCAAATCACATGAAAAAGAACGTGCCCGGCATGGATGTGCCCGATGCGCTGATCGAACGGCTGAAGGGCGTACCGAAAGAGAAGCAGGCGGAAGAAGGAATCAAGATGTGCGTGGAAATGATCCAGCAGATAAAAGAGATCAAGGGTGTTCGAGGCGTGCACATCATGGCGATCGAATGGGAACAGAAGGTCGCCGAAATCGCCAAAGCGGCCGGCTTATCCCCCAGACCCCAAGCATAAGGACGCGGAATACGCGGAGTACGCGGATGAACGCGGATAACATTTTTATATTTTTTCCGCGTTCATCCGCGTCGTCCGCGTATTCCGCGTACAAAATTGAATGCTCCCCCTACTACGGCTTTTCCGCTTTCTCCAGAAATCTGTCGGCTCGCTGACCATTTCCTTCATTCTGCTCGTTGCATCCACCGGCCTTATGCTGGTCCAGCCCCGCCTGATCGAATACGTCATCGACAATGGCATTAAAGCCAATGCAGTTCCTGTGGTCCAGTGGGGCGCGGCCGGCATCATCGTCACCGCCATCCTGGCCGCGGCTCTCAACCTTGCATCCACCTACATTTTGATCAAAGCCTCCCAGTTGATGGGCTATGACTTGCGCAATGCTCTCTATCGCAAAGTCATGAGCTTTTCCTTCGCCAACCTGGACCGCTGGCGCACGGGCGAACTGATGGTTCGCCTCAACTCAGACGTAAACACCGTGCGCATGTTCGTCCGCATGGGCGGATTTATCATTGTTCAATCCATCATCATGATCATCGGAACCGTGATCGCGATGTACCTGAGGGACCCCGAGCTCGCGCACGTCATGGCGGTCTTCATGCCGCTGGCCCTGGTGCTCTTCTTCGGCGTCGCAATCATGATCCGCCCGATTTTCATGAAAGCCCGTGTCGCGTTGGACGAATTGAACAACACGCTCCAGGAAAACCTGGCGGGAGCGAAGGTCGTGCGTGCCTTTGCGCGGCAGGGTCAGGAAAAAGCCAAATTTGCCGTTCGCAATAAAAAGCTCTACGCCGTCAGCCTGAATGTCGGCTACAAACTGTCGCT